>JACMMM010000181.1 GCA_014379065.1 Saprospiraceae bacterium | reverse complement strand
GCTTATAAAATTTTTTTTTTAAAAAAAATTCACCCCCCCAACCGATTTGGGGTTCCCCGCCCACCTGCCCCACAACCCCGATCTCGTTTAAACAGGAGTCATGCGCACTCTTGGTTCATTCTTCTACCCTCGTCACTTGCTTCGTTTCCAACTTGCCCTCTGATTCGATGCGGATGGAGTAAACACCAGCGGGCGCAGCCATAGCATTCCATTTAAACTCTACGTGCCCTTCAGCAGGGCCGTTGTGTAAAATGGCGACTTGCTGACCAAGTACGTTGAACACGCGGATGCTAAGCAACTGGGTTTTTGGCACCTCCAATGCTATGTTTAGCACCTCAGCGAAAGGAACTGGGTAAGCCTTCATTTTGAAATTTGACAATCCTTCATTTTCAAAGGTGGTCAAATCTTGTGCTATTTCGCGTTCGTCGCTTGGGCTGCAAAGACCCTCAAAGATGGAGGCAGAGCCACGATTGTTGTTGCCATTTTCGTCATCCATAGGGGCGCCGACGAAAATGGTGGTACCATAGATAGCAACCGCGCTGCCAAACTGGTCGTCGGACTTGCCTGAACCGTCCGTGAGAATGCCGAACTGCACCCAGCCGCCGTCCTCGCGGTGATAGACAAATGCTGCACCTGCTTTGGTGGCCTTGCGGTCATTTTTACGCGCCCCAACCACGGCATAATCACCTGCGATGCTGACGGAGTGACCATATTCGTCTCCTTCATTACCGTTGTAATCAACAAGTTTGGAAGACTGTTGCCAGCCATTGGCTGTTTTTTGAAAAATAAATGCCGTGCCAGCGTTTTGGCCTTTGTCGTCGTCCATACTCGCACCTATGATGGCGTAAGCTCCAGAGATACCAACGCTTGTACCAAAGTTGTCGCCCGATGCGCCGGAGTTTGCAGTGAGTTTGGCGGCTTGACCCCAGTTATCAGCACCACCCGTATTTTGGTTGAAAATATAGGCTGCTCCAACGTTTGTGCCCTTTTGGTCATCTCCTGTTGCGCCAGCTATGGCGTTTTGCCCATCAATGGCTACACTGGTGCCGAGCTGGTCGTTGGCGGAGCCATTGGCAGCCGTCTGTTTTTTGATTTGTCCCCAGTTTTCGTTGCCTCCTGTGTTTTTTCCAAAAATATATACTGCGCCAGCATTTTCAGCCACTTCATTGTCGGAAGGTGCCCCCACCAATAAGGTTTCAGCATGAAGGGCAAGGCTTTGGCCGAAAGCATCCCCTTGTGCGCCATCAACGGCGGTGATGGTTTTTGCGAACACCCATTCGTTCTCATCATCTGGACTTTGGCGGAAAATGAAAGCCGCGCCTTTTCCATTTGCATTGGGCGCACCCACCACTGCCAAACCTTCACTGATGGCTACACTGACGCCGAAGGCGTCGCCGAGTAGAATGCCTGGAGCTTGGAGTTTTTCCACTTCATACCAATCCGAAGGTTCGTTGGCAGAACGCCGAAGCAAGTAAGCCGAGCCCATGTTCATGTTTGCCTGGTTTTTCTCATTCATGCCAACGATGGCCCAATCGCCCCTTATGGCTACGCTGTGACCATATTCATCACCTTGTTTGCCATTCAAAGCGCTGGTTTTTAGGATCTGCGCCCAGTCTTGAACCTCGTCGGTGTAGCCGTCGCAATCATCGTCGAGACCGTTGCAGATTTCTTTACGGGCATCCACGATGATTTGGAATTGGCATTTGACTTGGTGCCCGACATGATCGGTTGCGATGGCCTCTATGTTGGTATAGCCGAGCGGGAAGTTTGATTTTGGTTCGATGTCATATTGGAGTACCACGCCTGGACAGTTGTCGGTAGCGGTAGCGCTGAAACCTACACCGATTGCTTCACATTCGCCCTCGGTAGTGGTAAGATTCATGTTTTGTGGGCAAATGACCACGGGCCATTCATGGTCAATAATGGTCACTTTTTGTACACAGGTGGCAGAATTATCGTGGATATCAAGGACTTTCCAAGTCACGTATGTTTCGCCAACCGGGAAATCAACAGGCGAGTCGTTGGTGACGGATTGGATGCCGCAATTGTCCTTGATTTGATTTGGAGAACCAATGTTTTCCATGTGGCGGCCACATTTCCCGAAGTCGTTTGGCTTGGTCAAATTGACAGGGCAGACGAAACTTGGGTTTTCGTTGTCAATCACTTTTACCGAAAAACCACAAGTGGCGGTGTTGGCATGAATATCGGTGGCGCGGTACACCACATTGGTAACACCCACAGGGAATGCCGAGCCTGAGGGCAAGCCTTCGGTACGAACCACTTCTTGCAAACCGCAGTTATCATGGCCTATCGCGATCGCATAGTTCACCACCGCGCTGCACTTGCCCGGATCAATGTTCCGTTCCATATCGCCGGGACAAACGATGAGGGGTTTTTCATTGTCTTGTACTGAGATTTTGAAGGCGCAGGTGTTTGTATTTGCATGAATATCGGTGGCTTTCCAAACGTTGACGGTGTTACCCACGGGGAATATAGCACCACTTGGCAGGCCGCTTGTTTGCGTCACGGATCCAATCCCGCAGTTATCGAATGCTTGAGCATTCTGAAATTCAACCATAGCGCTGCATTGGCCTGGATCGTTGTTTTTCAAAATGTCGACCGGGCAGGCGATGGTGGGTTTCTGCACATCTTTCACGGTTACATTAAATGCGCAGGTCGCTGTATTGCCACTTCCGTCGCTTACTTTGAAGACGTTGACAGTAATGCCTACTGGAAAATCATAATTGCTTGGGAAACCGCTCGTTTGCGTCAGAGATTCAACCCCACAATTGTCGTTCGTTTGTGGTTGGGCATAAGCAGCAGAAGCCGTGCAGGCGTTGGGATCCGTGTTCTTCAGGATATGCGCCGGGCAGGTAATGGATGGCTTCTGCGTGTCGTTCACAGTGATGCTGAAATTGCAGACAGTCGTATTGCCACTCTCATCTTCGGCGATAATTTTTATAGGAGTGGTACCGACGGGGAATTCAGAACCGCTCGACTTTCCAATATCCAGGTAAAAAAACTTGATGGCGCAGTTATCGTCTGCCGAGGAGACATAGTCCACTGTCCGATAACATTTGTTGGCTTCGTTGTTCACCACGATGTTGGCAGGGCATTCAATCGTAGGTTTCTCAGTATCGCCCACTGTGAATTTCCACACTGGGCAGCCCGCTGCGGACCCGCCAGCGTTTTTAGGCACTATTTTCCAATAAAAAACGCCGGGGGTTAAAAAGAATTCATCCGTAGAGGTGACCTGATTTCCAAATGTTGTTCCAAAAGGAGGGTTGGGGGCATTGCCAAAGTAAAAATCATACTCCTCCGCTCCTTCCACAGGATTCCAGTTAAGGGTAAAACCCTGAATCGGACAGACTTTTGAGTTGTTCGCAGGCGAAATCACGGTGGCACAATTGGGCGGCTCGAGCTCGCAATTCAAACATTGCACGGTCGTAGTGCGGCAGACCGCGTCGTTAGGGTCACAGGCATTGCTGGTATTGATATGCATGCTTATCATGTGGAAGATAGGCACAACATTTACACTGCCATAGCCGGTAGCAAGCACCGCCCCGCCTTGTGCATTCCTGATGGTGATAAAATCGGTCGGGATGCTGCTGCTGAATTTGTAAGTAACAGCGTTGGCAAGTGCATCGTCCATCACTGTCTTTTCGCTGCTTGTAATACAGTCGGACAACACTTGTACAGACCCATCGGTATTGGTAGGGGTGAGACTGACGAAGCCTACGGGTTCCCAGGTTTCGTTATTACATTGGCTCCAGGCCATTTGGGTGTTCAGGAGAAAAAAGAGGACAATTGCGAAAGAGAATCGGATTGCTGAGAAAGTGGCATTGAAAAACATGGTGGTAGAATTTTTTTGTTGAAAAATGGTTGAGAATGTCGTGTATCCAGATCGGACATTCTTTTTCAAAATGCCTACACTGATTAACACGACAAAGGTCAAGCACTCTCGGAAGTGGCTGGTTTAACCAATATTCAACAAGGGTAAAAAAGCATAAAAACAAAAAGGGAGGTGCGATTTGCATCGCCCTCCCCGGAGTTGATTTCAATCTTCCTACCAAAATTCTTTTGTTTTTACCCCCTTTTAAGCAATTTCTAATGCTTCTTCCTGCTCCATCACCCGTGCTTTTGGCCG
>JACMMM010000023.1 GCA_014379065.1 Saprospiraceae bacterium | reverse complement strand
TGTTAAGCGGCGGCTCCATGGCAAACATCACGGCCATCGTGATTGCGCGAAATGCATTTGGTTCAAAAAATATTCGGAATGGAGGCCTGCGGAGCGAATCTGGCCAATTGGTATTGTATGCTTCCAGTGAAACCCATAGTTGCTTGCAAAAAGCGGTCGAGATAGCGGGATTGGGTGCTCAAGCGCTACGTAAAGTACGCGTTGGGGCGGATTATCGTATGGATATCAATCATTTAAAGGAAATGATTGCCCAGGACCGCGCCAGTGGGATGCAACCCTTTTGCATTGTCGGCAATGCTGGCACCGTAGCCACGGGTGCCATTGACCCCTTGGATGAAATCCTGGCCGTTTGCCGCGCGGAGAACCTTTGGTTTCACATTGACGGAGCATTTGGCGCGTTGGCGAAATTGGTGCCAGAATACCAAGCTGCCCTTGCTGCGATTGAAAAAGCCGACAGCGTAGCTTTTGACTTGCATAAGTGGATGTGCCTACCCTACGAAGTGGGTTGCCTTTTGGTAAAAGACCGGGAGGCGCACCGCAGTGCTTTTGCTTTGCAGCCCAACTATCTGTTGAGCCACGAACGAGGTTTGGCGGGCGGGCCTGATCCGATCACCAACTGGGGTTTTGAACTGTCGCGCGGCTTCAAAGCCCTGAAAATTTGGATGTCGCTCAAGGAGCACGGCATCGAGAAATTTGCGCGAATGATCCGGCAAAACATCGCGCAAGCCTTTTATCTCGAAAGCCTTGTAAAACAAAACGCCCAGCTTGAATTGTTAGCCCCTGTAACGATGAACGTGGTTTGTTTTCGATACCTCCCAGTTCAGGCCAAAGGAATTGACCTGAATGCCCTCAACAAGGAAATCCTAATGCGGCTACACGAAGAGGGCGTGGCAGCACCCTCTTATGCCATCCTCGACGGTCGTTACGCCATTCGTGTAGCCAATGTGAACCACCGAAGTAAAAAAGCAGATTTTGAAGCATTGATAGAGGCCGTCGTGCGGATTGGGCAATCGATAGAGATCTGAATTGGGATATTACATTTCAAACAAAACCGCGTAGCGGTGACATTTTGGTAGTAGCACGATAGCGCGAAGGGTAAAAAACCGCATAGCGGTGACATTTTGACGGCGTAATAATGCCACCGCTACGCGGTTCTAAAAAAACCTAACGCTGGTGCTACTATAATGTCACCGCTACGCGGTTGGATTAATAGTTTGAGTCGGGGATCAATCCGATCTTTACTGCTCATCTAATTCATGAAGACGGTAGGCTTCCATCACCTTTTGCATGACCTTGGCATTGGCTACACCCTCACTTCCAAGTTTTTCGGCCCATTTCCTTCCGTCTTTCCCGGCGGACTTTTTGAGCGAGCCAAACCACTCCTGACTGCTCAGGTAGATGCTGAAATCCCGGAAACTCGCCCAGGCAGATTCGTATTTGCGCACACATTTCCCACCCATTTGTACTGTTTCGCCTTCCCAACCTTGGGAGCAGGGCAGCGCGAAAAAGTTGTTGGCAGCGGTGGCCGTTTCGCGTTGCCCAGCTTGACTGTTTACATACGCACAGGCGAGGATGACGGAAGCGGGCGTGCCAAATTTTTTGTGTTCGCTGAGCGCCACATTTGCAAAGCGTTTAAGGAATGCTTCAGCTTTTGAAGCATCCACATCGTCCATTTCTGGCGGACGCTCTTTGGGCGTTTCTGGCACAAACCCTAATAGAGCAGCGCCGCCTTTTCGAGCGCCTTTACCCTCTGTGACTTTCTCGGGTTGTGCATTTTTGTTGGTAGCGTCAAATGGGTTGAGGCTTGGAAATTTGCGGATGGTGTAGAGTACCAGCAGCAAACCCAAGGCCAAATAAAACCAATTTGTTTTAATAAAATTCCAGTTCATAGCCGAGGAGATTTTGTAGATTTTTGTTTTAGATTCTTGAGAATCAAGTTTTTATCAAAATCCATCCGGGCAGTTAAGCGTTTTCTAAGGGCAAATTTAAAACAGATTGTTGGAATTAATAAAACAAATTGAGTTATTTTTTTGAAGATTTTTTTCGGGCTGTTAGGTAGCCACTAATTACACGAATTTGCACGAATCTTCCCCCTACCCTGCTTTGAGGTAGGCCCAGTGCTTGCGCTGTTTTTTTACAATTTCAATGACGCCGGCAGGCACCGTGATGGCTTCAGGTAGCAGTTCTTCTCGTTTGACTTTGTGGCTACGCATGCTGTTTTCGCACGCTGCAAAAACAACACCTTGCGCTTTCAATTTGCGGATTTCATCTGCTTTGTCAGATTTCGCTGTCACTAAAAAGAAGAGGCCGTTGCTGTGGCATACCACTTCGATTTTTGATTTAGGCGCAGCGGTGAGGGCGTTATGGATTTGTTTGATGAGGCCGTGCTGCACGGCTGTGTCGGCACTGGTGAGTTGGATGACGATTTTGTAGGGGGTGTTGTCAACTACAGCTGTAGTTTGCCCAACAAGGGATGAAATGGCCAGAAGGCTGATGAACAATGAAAGCAATGAAAATTTCATGATTGAAATGTTGTAGCCCTGAATTCATTGTCAAGGCGCAGGATGAAACAATGACGATCCCCTCCTTCGCCTACGGCGTCGGCGGGTAAAAATGACGCCCCTCCTTCGCCTACGGCTACGGCGGGTAAAATAAAATTCAATGTGGCAACCGCTCCCTAAAATACCCATACACCCAAGTTCCCGCCACCGCACTTAACAAGGTAACCACCGTGACCAGCACCCCTGTGCCGATTTGAGCAAACAGCGGCCCAGGGCAAGCCCCTGTCATAGCCCAGCCGAAACCGAACAGCAGGCCGCCATATATCTGCCCTTTGTTGAATTTTTTAGCGTGAAAATTTATGGCTTCTCCGTATATCGTCTTGATTTTCATCTTTTTAATCAAAAAAACGGACAATGCGCCTACCGCCACGGCAGTCCCTATCACGCCGTACATGTGGAAGGATTCAAGCCGAAACATTTCCTGAATACGATACCACGAAATGATCTCGGCTTTGATGAACACTACGCCGAACAAGAGTCCCACGAGCGCGTATTTAAAGTTGTACCACCACGGATGCACCAGCTCAGATTCATTCATGCACATTGCATCCAGCGAGCGCACCTCAAAGTCTGTATCCGGTACGGTTGAGGTAAAATTTTGTGTATTGGAATTTGTCATGTTTGGTTAAAGTTGGAGGATAAACGGAAGGAGGAGATTGGTCATTAAAAAGCCGCCGACCATAAATGAAATGGTGGCGATCAGCGAAGGCCATTGTAAGTTTGACAAGCCCATGATGGCATGTCCAGAGGTGCAGCCGCCTGCGTAGCGTGTGCCGAAACCCACCAAAAATCCGCCTAGTACCATCAGCAAAAATCCGCGTAGTGTAAACAGGCTTTCAAAGGAAAACAAATCCGTGGGCAGTAAGCCATCAATGTGAGTGACTCCATAGCCGGCGAGATCGCTTTTGAGCGTGGGAGCGACTTCAATGGGCGCAGGGTTTTGCAAAAAAACGGTTGCCAAAACAGCCCCCGCTAAGATGCCCCCCACGAAAAAGAAACTCCACATTTCTTTTTTCCAATCGTAGTGAAAAAACGGGATTCGGGCGGGCAAACAAGCCGCGCAGATATGCCGAAGGCTGGAGGAAATGCCAAAGTGTTTGTTGCCAATAATCAGAAGTGCCGGCACAATTAGGCCAATGAATACCCCGGCTACAGACCAGTGCCAAGGGTGGGATAAACGTTCGAGCATGAAAAGGATGTGTTTAAGAATGGGTGCGCAAATAACGGGAATTCGTTTCAATTGCGACCTAATCCAGACGATCTGAGGAATAATAAGGGTTTGAAATGCTTTGGCGCTTCCTATCTTGTTCGCAAAATCCCAAATAAATTGTCACCCCACATCTTCATGTGGTTCTGGGCCCTGTTCAGTCCAATTACCTTTGTCCCATGGAAAACATACACCTCGCCATTATAGAAGACGACACTGTTATCAGGGAAAGTCTGGAGAGCTTTTTGAGCGCACATCCGGCCCTGCAATTCAGCATCGTCGCGAACAGCGTGGAGGATTTTTTGGAAAAAACCACTAACGCTATTCGTCCACCCAAAATTGATGTGATGTTGCTGGACATCGGCTTGCCCGGCATGTCGGGCATCGAAGGCATACGGCACATCCGTCAAAAATTCCCGGACACGGATATTGTGATGCTCACGACGTTCGAGGAAGATGACAAGATTTTCAAGTCTTTGTGTTCGGGCGCTTGCTCTTATATTTCCAAACGGACACCCCTACCGACCATTCAGGAGGCTATTTTTACGGTTCACCGGGGCGGCTCGTTCATGTCGCCTTCTATAGCCCGTAAGATTGCGCAGCATTTTATGCCTAAAAAGCGAAAGGAAGAAGACATTCTTTCGCCCCGCCAGCAACAGATCGTAGACGGCCTTGTTGACGGGCTGAGTTACAAACTCATCGCCGACAAATTGAGCATTTCGATTGACACCGTGCGGGATCATATCAAGCATATTTACCGGACGCTGGAGGTGAATAGCAAGGCGGAGGTGATTCGGAAGGCGTTGGAGGGGAGGATTTGACGGCTGCCCGCCTTCGCTAAAGCTACGGCGGGTAAAAAAACAATCACAAACAAAACAATACCAATTATGATATTTCGCCAATTAGTACTAAAACAGTTGATTGGAACGCCCGTTCCTGAATTTGTTCCAACAACACCGATCGCGGTTTACACCGAAACCGAAATTGAAACTTTGATAACCGGAGATAACCCTATGCCAGAAGGTGTCCGCTTTCATTTTGATCGGCCTTCGGGTACGGAAACGGTAGGGCTTGTTGCCGTATGTTTGACTGCAGCTCCCATTGATAATACCATGCTGCGCAACTTTGAATTTACGTCTGGGACCAAAAAATATGTTCACCGGACCAAAACAAGTTCGACCGCCAATTTTCTAGATGCGGAAGGTTTTCGCTCCATGTTTGCGTCGGTAGCGTTTAAAGGCGGTGGTGGCGGCAACAACAGCGTCTGCGTATTTTTTAGCCGGACCGATCTCCGTATGATCCTTGATCAAACGGGCGTATCACGTATCGCATTTTTCCCTTCCACAATCCAGCGTAGCTTTACAACAACGCCACAAAACTTTGACACTTTGGTCGCCATTGGCCAAACCAGCGCCGGAGCGCTCATGGGCGTACAAATTCGGAGCGAATTGCCCTGCCCACCCCATTGTGGCGACGATTACCCATAATTTCAACGTAAACTTGCAGCTTGGGGAGGCAACCATGATTCCAGCAAGCAAAAAGCAAGGCTTAATAAAAAAGGCTATCACGCTCTTCGGGAGCATGGTAGCCTTTTTGCCTTTTTTGGCTGCACAACAATTCGGTCTTGATTTCCAACGGCTCGATCGCGACAAAGGGCTTTCTCAAGGCACCTGCCCGTTTATTTCTCGGGACAGCCGAGGTTTTGTGTGGGCGGCTACAGCGGATGGTTTAAACCGTTTTGATGGGCAAAACGTCAAGGTTTATCGCTCCAATCCATCCAAGGCCCACAGTTTGGTGGGAAATATCGTGACCAGTGCTTGTTTTGAGGATCAGAAAAGTGGAGACTTATGGTTTACGAGCTACAACGCCCTGCATCGGTATGTTCGCGCTTATGACCACTTTGATACTTTTCAACTAAAGAATCAAATTGGACAGCGTTCCACGGAGGACTATTATGCCTTTCACCTGGATCAAAAAGGTAGGCTATGGCTTCGAGTGGGCCTTGGAGACCAGGGTTATTTACATTGGTTCGATACGTATACTGGTTGTGATAGCATCGTATGTCAAATGAATGGCAAACGAAGTGCCGTGATTCTGGACAATTCAGGGGAAGTCAGGCAGATACTTTGTTCAGAGTTTGATACTACAGGCTTGGATATCATTGATTTGACTCGAGGTTTTGCACTACGAACCTTTTTCCGGGGAGGGAGTACTGCCAGTAAAGTACATGAAGTTTTTGTCGAAAACGATACCCTTGCTTGGCTGGGTTTGCAGAACGGAATTGCGGCATTTAATCCGAAAACCGGCATATCGAAATGTTATTCCAAGTTTGAGGCTATCTCAGCGGGAGATGTGTGGTCGGTCTACCCTTTTCAGGAACGCTTTCTGTTTGTCGCCACAGAAAAAGCCGGACTTTGGTTATTTGATCGGATCTCGAGAAAATTCACCCAACGGTTCGTTCATGAAGCGGACAATCCTTTCAGTTTGCTGGACAACGAAGTTAAAAACTTATACATAGACAGACAAGACAACCTATGGGTATCCCACTGGAAATATGGGTTCAGTTATGTCAATTTACGGAAAAATAAATTTTTTATCCCGCAAGCAGCCAGGGGCAACTCATTTTGGCAATTCCAGAAAGGGCCTGATGGCAATATCTGGTGCAGCGAGCCTGAAAAAGGACTTTTTGTTTACTCCCCTGACGGACAATTGATCCACACAATCGACACCTATTTCAAAGAAATCGAACAACGACTGAAATTTAAAGGCAAGATGTATTTCCCCGATCAAGGAGATTGGGGCTTTTCAGGAAAATACCTTTTCAAATGGAATCGGGGTAAGCAAAAACTGCAATTAATGGAGCAGCTTCCCCAGAAAATCGTAGATATTTGTTCCATTTCTGCCGAAAACACGTTCGTTTTGACGCCTAAAGGTGTTTTTCGGCTTGAATATACGGGCGAAGGGAAATACCACTTTTGGGCGCTACAGCTCTCCACCAACAATCAGCCTACATACTTGACGGCAATTTTCGCGGATAATCAAGCGCATATCTTTCTGGCGGAGAATTATGAACGGCTGCTGGTTTTTAAGCGCAATGCTGATAAACTGGAATTTATAAAAAGCATTGATGGACTGGGGAATTGTACTGGTTTTTTTGAAAAAGCGGGCGATCAGGGGATTTGGGTGGCCTGTAGTGCCGGCCTGTTGAACATCAATGCCAAGCTCGAAGCCCACTTGCTTAACGAAACTAATGACGGACTTCCCAATGCAACCTACTACAATGTGATACCCGACCAACGTGGGTATCTTTGGCTAAGCAGCAATCAGGGGTTACTGCGATACGATACGGCTCAGCGGAGTATCCACCGTTACTTACCCATGGACGGGCTGTTTGGTTCTGAATTCAATGAGGGCGCTTTTTATCTTGCTGCTGATGGGAAAATCTGGGCAGGCGGAGTAGGAGGGCTGGTTATTTTTCACCCAGACAGCATACGTAATGTTCCTTTCGAGCCACAGGTACAAATCACCCGAATATTTGCCAATGATGAACCCTATGAAACGGAGCAACAGGCCGAAGTTATCGAATCACTGGATATGCCTTATGCGCAAAATACCTTGTCGTTTGAGTTTGTCGCCCTGGAGTTTAGCAACCCTTCAGCCAATCAATTCCAATATCGGCTGGTGGGTTACGACGACAAGTGGGTAAAAAGCGGAAAGCTCGGCTTTGCGAGATATGCGAACCTGCCGCCCGGCCATTATACTTTAGAAATCCTCGCTGCCAACTCTGACGGCGTTTGGTCGAGAACACCTAAAACACTAAAGATCAACATCCAAACCCCTTTTTACAAAACGTGGTGGTTCTACTTGCTCTGCGCTTTCAGTCTCGGCGGAATCATCTACGGCTGGCTTTGGTACCGCCTCCAACAAGCCCTTAAAATCGAACGCATGCGCGTCCAAATCTCCAGCGACCTGCACGACGACGTGGGCACTTTGCTCGCAGGATTGGCCATGCAATCCGAGGCTCTGGAACTCACTGCTCCCGAAAAGGACAAAAGCAAACTCCAGCGCATCAGCGAGATCAGCCGCAATGCCATGGCGCACATGCGCGACACGGTGTGGGCCATTGATGCCCGCAAAGACAAACTCGAAAACCTGCTGGACCGCATGCGCGAACACGCAGAAGAAACGCTCACGCCCCGGGACATTCGCTTTGACATTCAAACAGATCATCTCTCCCTAAAGCAAAACCTGTCCACCAACGTCCGCCAAAATATTTACCTGATCTACAAAGAAGCCATCACCAACGCGGCCAAACACAGCAACGGCGACACCGTGACCGTCAGCCTGAAAAAAACGGGCGAGGGCTTTGAAATGCGCATTTGCGACAATGGGCAGATAGTGGAGAAGGGCTACAAAACCACGGGGCTGGGCACTTCCAATATGCAGCTGCGGACGGAGAGGATTAGGGGGAGGCTGGAGGTTTTGCGGGAGGATGGGTTTTGTGTTGTGCTTCGAATGGCGGCGTTGAAATAAAAGGTTGTACTCACTGTTACTGCCGAGCCCTTACTGCGCATATCGTTTCCCGTAGGGAATTCCTGTTTATAGTTTATCCCTCACGCTCATTTGCATGTAAGCATCCTTGTAATCATACCAGCCATCCTCTATACCTTCTATTTCGATGGCATTGCGAAAGTTGCGGAAGGGCTTTTTTGAATTCAGTGAACCTAATAAAAGCACCTTGAGTTTTTCGTTCTGTAAGGTTTCCACAAATCCTTCCATGATTTTATAGGATTCCCGTGTGTCGGGCGGGTCAAACTGGATGTACAAGTCCGGGGCGGCGTCCGTTATGGCCAACACCTCCTCTGCTAGATAGTCGTATTCGTTGTATCCAGACCGGTCTGGCGCGGGGTACGAAAGGATTTCATGCGTTTGCTTATGCAAAAACACGACCTCTCCTGTGTCATTCCGTTCAGCAATTTCTTTGATGATTTCTTCCATGAGCGCGGCGTTTGTTTGCTGCAAGGTTACTAATTCTCCTACCATCCCACATCATCATGTGGTCGAAGGCCTTCGAATTGTCCCAGACCTTTGTCCTATTGACAACTCAATTTTAATGATTATCGGAGCTTGTGTATAATTTTATATTTCGCTGTTTTCCGGTTTACCTGCCAATAGGCATGGTTTTATATTTGCAGCTTCTATTATTTCACTTTAACATCTTACAACATCCAAACAATGAAAAACTTTCTTTTTCTCCCCATCTTAGCGCTGTTCTACTTCCAAGTAAGCCCCGCCTCAGCCCAATCCAAAACGACCACTTACTTAGCGCTCGGTTACCACAAAATAGCGCCAGAAATGAATGACGATTTTTTGAAGTTGGCGCAAGCCTGGAAAAAAATTGTGGCGTATAAAGTAAACACATTGCACACGCAGGGCGGCTGGTCGCTCTCGAAAATGGTGTCGCCAAGGGGTGCAAGCAGTGAATACGACTATGTCACCCTCAACGTCCTGACTGGGACCGACCAACTTGCCAACTATCTCGAAAAGCCCTTCCTGCCTGACAACTGGAAGTCGCTGTTGACGGTTGAAGAAATTGATTTGGTGCTCCGGGCAGATGCGATCAGAGCCTTTGTCAAAACAGAGGTTTGGTCAACCATTGATCAAAATAATATGGTCCCATCAGGTGCTCCCAAACCCACTGTCACGGTCTACAATTACTTTAAACAGCCCGCCGGAAAAACCCGCGAAGACCACACTAAAATGGAGCAAGAGATATGGAAACCCATTCACGATGCCCGTGTAAAAGACGGTAATCTGGAACAATGGCTTCTACTAGGGTTGGAATTCCCTTTCGGTGCTTCGCTGCCCTATGATATGATTACGATTGACGCCTATGCAGACATGAAGCAGTACCTCTCCTCTAATTTCGATGACTATTTCAAAAAAGTCCACCCCGGGAAAAGCATGAAAAAATTGCTAAGAAAGACTGATGTGGCTACTACACTTGTCAAGGGAGATGTGCGGATTATTATTGACCGACTATAGGAAAATTTTGCGGTTTATATAATGCCCTCCTGGCCTTGTGCCGGGAGGGCATTTTTTATGCTGCCTGATCGCCTGCAGCTTCCGTACAGAGCCACATCATCATGTGGTCGAAGCCCTCTATCGTAGCCCAGACCTTTGTATCAACAAAAAAACATCACGTCATTTTTGACACAGCACAATTAAATCAACATTTTAAAACATGAAAAACGCAATTTCAATCGCAATGATGGCGCTATTTTCCCTATGCTGCGCCGCACAAAACATCTCGGTCCAATCAATCAACTATCCAACCCGGTACCTCCGACACAGCGATTCGAAAGGATACCTTGGCGAGATGCTGTCAGACCTTGACAGGCAGGATGCATCCTTCAAATTAGTGAACGCCGGAATACCCGATTGCCCCAATTGCATTCGATTTGAATCGGTAAACTACCCAGGCCAGTACTTAAGACACTCCAACTATCTTATTTGGCTCTCAGCATTGAGCAGTGACCTTGACTACAAGGATGCAAGCTTCCGATTGGTACAAGGACTGGCGGGTACCGACCGAGTACAACGAACTACGCACGCCGATGTTTTCCGTTGACGAGGAGAGCGGCGACCCGATCGACAAGCCGATGATGGGCGCGGCGATGGCGTTGA
>JACMMM010000180.1 GCA_014379065.1 Saprospiraceae bacterium | reverse complement strand
TGTCTAAGAGATCGTGCTCGATATTCCAATATTTATACTCTTTAAAAATATTGTTGTTAAATTGTTTGCATCGCAGCCTTACCGTAACATCCTCCGGGGTGATCGCCACCACGGTACTTTTGAATATCTGGTTGTGCAATATCCCGTCCAGCGTCTTATCAGCAGAAGGATAGATAACGACGATGTCTCCGATCCGGAAGTTTGCGAGGCGGTTGCTGAATTCCGTCTTGCGGAAAACGATCAACGGGTCTTCGGCAGTACTGTGATTGGTTTCAATCGTCAGGGAGCGGATGATATCAAAATTATCTTCTTTTTGCTGCGCATCATTCAGCCATAATCCAGCGACACCATTTGCATTTTCAATGCCCTGAACACCCGTTTTGGCAAGGCGGTGCTCCGCCGCTATAAAACCGGAAAAAGCAATAAAATAGCTTCTTTCCAGGGCACTCATTTCGGAAAATGTTTTTTCAAATGCTTCGAGATCCTTTTTTTCAAATCCTTTCAGGTGGGCGAACTTATTTAAATTGAGGTCATGAAAAATGGTTTTCTGACCAGGGGCGGACTGTTGCAGGCTGATCAGTTGCTGTTCGATGGCGACCAATTGATTGCGAATCTGCAAAGCTTCATATTGCTGTGATTTGATCGTGGGGGCAAAGCGCAACTGACGCACGTCTTCTCCCGAATAGAGTATGTAATTTGCCGGTTCGTATTGTTGACCGAAAGCGGCTTTCAGCAGGAGATCGTACAGCAGGGTTTGTGTGAAATGATTGTGATTGATACCGTAGGCATTGGTCCTGTAGGGTCTACCACTTTTTAGCTCGACGATTGCGGCTTCCTTTTTGTTGTCCGGATTCTGATAAAAAACATCCAGGCGGCCCTGTATCCCATAAACAGGCGCGTAGAAGGACGGTTCCAGGTAACAATTTGCGGGTTTAATGCCTTGTTTTTCAAACCCTTCCAGCACCATTTGTTTGATGTTGATAAAATGTTTCTGGCTTTTATCCATCATTTCTTTTACCTGAAAGTTGTCAAAAAGCGTGATGGCGAGGGGATTGAGTTTGAAGATTTTTGACTTTAGTTCCTGAAAAGTGAGCCCGGGATGGGTCATCAGCTCATCGAGGAAAAAATTTGCGATGTTTCCCAGCATCAGGGCGGTCGAAGTTTCAAAAGGCTGAAATTTTTTAACCAAATGCAGGAGCGGTTCGGTACCGAAATCCTTGAATGTTTCCGCAATGGCGGTGACATCGATCAGGTAATCCGGTTCCACCACAAAAGCGCGCGGTTTGTAAATGCCTTTCCGGTCCACTGCCACATCGATCAGATTGAGCGAGACCGGGAACCCGAATACCTGGCGGATGGCTTGAATGGTCGGATTAAAATTTTCATTCCGTTCGGCGATATTATACTGGACAAAAATGTTTTTGGTAAAATTTGTTTCATCCCGCACCAATAACTGTTGTTTTACGGGATCGTCGGCCAGGGCGACAACACGGGTTTGCGGCAAACGCTCCACGATCCCTTCCCGTTTGATCAGGAATGTTTTTTCAGCCGGCAATATTTTCTGGAGTTCGCCGGGTATTTCACTGTCAAACAGGTTGGCGATACATCCGGTCGCCACAAAAACCCCCATATTGTAAACTGATTCGGGAATGTCCGCAGTCCCTGCCTCCGGTTTTTTAAGTAATTCGGAAACACTTCTGCGAAAGGAGTGGATATACAACTGCAGTTTGCCGGGCACTTTTTTTCGATGGCATACATAAGCGATCCTGGCAAAAAGGGTCGTAAAATGGATCCTTTCCTCCTTGGTAACCTCGATAAAAACACTTTCCATGAGGCGGTACAACAGGATGACGGCTTCCGCCCGGGGTAAATCTTTTTTCAGACAGATCTTTTCAGCCTCCCTGAAGAACAGCCTTGTCAATTCGGATTTTTGCATGGCAGATAGTATTGTTAAATTGTTTTATGGAATATTTCTGCCAAAAATAATCGATTTAACGGGGCTTGCAAAGAAAGGAGGAAGTTTTTTTTTGAGAGGTATGTAGTATTTAGGATGAGGTTTTTTTGATTGACGATTGATGATTACATGAGTGTTGATTTTTGAGTGAGGGGACAATGACAAGGAATGTCCATGAATGACAAGGAATGTCCATGAATGACTAAGAATGACAATTGTGTTAGAATCCTATTTGCCGGTATTTATTGGAATTGGCGGGATCGAGTTTGGTCATGATCTGGTTGACGCGGGCTTTTTCCTGTGGCAGGCCTGCTTTGAAAATATCCACGATCTCGTTGG
>JACMMM010000179.1 GCA_014379065.1 Saprospiraceae bacterium | reverse complement strand
TGCGTACTACCACTTTCACCTCGTCGCCACCGAGTCGCAAGGAAGTGCGGCAGCAGTCCATGGCTGTGTTGCCACCTCCGAGCACGATGACCTTTTTGCCGATTTTGCTGGTATGCTCAAAGGCTACACTAGCTAAAAATTCGATGCCGATTTGAATGTTTGCCCCAGCTTCTTTCCGCCCTGGCAGGTCGTTTAAATCGCGTCCGCGGGGCGCACCGGTGCCGACAAAAATTGCATCGTAGCCTTTTCCCAACACTTCCTTCATGCTGGAAACATAATGGTGGAACTGGGTATGGATGCCCAAGTCCAAAATGTAGCCAACTTCCTCATCCAGAACACTTTCTGGCAATCGGAAAGAAGGAATTTGGCTGCGCATCATACCGCCGCCAGCGGGTTGTTCGTCAAATAAATGGATTTCGTAGCCAAGCGGTGCGAGGTCGCGCGCCACCGTAAGCGAAGCCGGTCCCCCGCCGATGAGGGCGATTTTTTTGCCGTTTTTTGGGAACGGGCCTTGTGGCATGAGCGATTTCACGTCGCCCTTAAAATCAGCCGCCACACGCTTCAGCCTACAAATGGCAACGGGCTCTTCTTCTACCCGGCCACGACGGCAGGCGGGTTCGCAAGGGCGGTCGCAAGTACGGCCCAGCACACCGGGGAACACATTGGATTCCCAGTTGATCATGTAGGCTTCGGTGTATCGCTCGGCGGCAATGAGTCTAATGTACTCTGGCACAGGCGTGTGCGCTGGGCAGGCGTATTGGCAATCCACCACTTTGTGGAAGTACTCAGGGTCTTTTATGTCGGTAGGCTTCACGGCAACAAATTTTTATGGCCGCCAAAGTAGGGCGTTGCCGAAAATTATTGAGAGGAAAATTTTGGAAGTGGTCTTATCAAGGAGATTTTGAAAAGTTATCGCGTACAAAAGTTCACAAAATCTTAGTTTGCTACATAATCAAGATTACGAAAATGAAACAAATTTTTGCCAAAACAACTCAATTTTATAATGTTACGAACCCTTTACTTCCTGATTACACTGTGCTTATGCCCTTCATTGCTCCAAGCCCAAAGCCCAGTGCAACAACTCCAAAATTTGGAAAACCTAATCAAGCAGCAAGAGGCCGGCGGTTTGCGATATTTTGCCCCAAACCTGTATCAAAAGAGCCGAAACGCCATCGAAGCATTGCGCAAGGGCTATGAAAAAACGGGGAAAATAGCTGACCCTGAACTTCGCGCATCCAAGACTGCTTTTGATCTTTACTCATCCACGGCTGAGCGGACAAGGCAAATAATGGACAAGACCCATCAATTTCACGTTGCCGTCCTCCACCACAATTTTGCCCGAAATCACGACGCGAAAGCATTTTACAAGGCCAAAAAAGACTACGACGAGGCGATAGTTTTTGGGGAAAAGCAGAAATTCGACAAAGTAGCAGTCAACTCCAAAAAGGCTCAGGAAGGCTACAAAAAGTTGTTGAAGCAAGCACAGCAGAAATTGAAAAGCCAAATTGCCCCGCAACTTAAAAAGTACGAAGCTGCCCTCAGCGCAGATATGAAAGCGCTCAAGGGAAACCTTGCCGACCCCGGCCAAGTCGGTCCTGTAGATGGGGTAGTTGCAAGAGTCAACCTCAACAACTTTGGGCTGGGGCCCCTCTCGCTTGATTTGTTCGATGGCAATGATCCGCCCTATTATTGGGGGCAGGCGCCAGATCCGCCAGGCCCTTTCCCATCCAAGGAATTAGGCATCATTAGGCGAGATCCGGATGCCCTCAGGATTGAGTGGCATGACCGCTCTAACAACGAGACCGGAAACCGAGTGCTCCGCAGCACCGACTTTGGCATTTGGGAAACCATTTCGGAGCTCGGGGTGCTGGATTACCTTGAAGAGCACACGTATACCGATCCAAACCTACAGCCAAGCACCAACTATGGCTATCGGATAGAGACCTACAATGCAGCAGGACCGCGCCCCTCATTGGTAGTCCGTGCGTATACCCGCGACACGGCGGTGATAGACATCTGGCGTTTGCAGCTCAGGGTCAAGGTTGCCCCTCGCGAAAACGCCGACACGGAAGACGAGATGTCTGTCATATTCAACGACTTCCGGACTAATTATTTGGACTATGGGGTGGACGATTTTGAGCGCGACAGGGGGTACCAATACGACCTTATGCTCGACAACATCAGCCAGTTGAGCGACATCGTGAGCCTACGTTTGCGCAAAAACGGTTCTGACCGCTTGTTCATTGACTCGATCGTTTTATTGGCAAACAACAACCGCGTGCTGTTTTCCCGCTCCTTTGTCGGCAACCCGCTCGATTTGATCGGCTCGTACGATGTCAGCCACGATGAACTGCGCGGAAGCCCAGAGTGGCAGCAATTTGTAACGGCTTCTTACGACGCCACTAATCCATTATACAACATCCCGTTTATTGGCGATCAAGTCGTAATAAGCAATGCAGAAATCGTATCGCGGATCGAAGGTTTGGTTGGGCATATGATACACGCAGATCCGGCCTTCAAGGGAACATTGAAATGGGGAGGCTTTGACGGGCCAGCCGTGGAGGCCAACAGGGTGTCCAACACGACCCTTCACGTTGACCTTGACCTTGAAAGAATTTTGAAAATCGCGCCTGATCTAAACGTCGACGTGGATTTTGACCTTGTTTTTTCAAAGGAATGCGTGAACGACAGCACGATGAGGGTGAATATCGTCTCTCAAAACATTACCACCAATTCGACACTTGGTAGCTGGCTAACAAACAAGTTAATTGACTGGTTTGGGGAGGGTGCTGACCTAAACATCGACCAACATTTGGAACTCCCTCTGCCGGACGGGATGTCTTGCGACGGCATGCGAGTTTCGATTAGTGAAGATGGAGAATTGATCATCTGCTGTTTCTAGATTGGCGGCATTTTAAAAACTGCACTGCACTGAAAACAAGAATGCCAGGGCGACTTAACAATCGCCCCGGCATTCTTATGAACGGACTGCTTGCTGAGTACCGAACGCGCGTCTCAAAGATACTTATGCATCCCCTCCACATCCTTATCAATCGCCGTGAGCACCGACTGGTGCGCCTTCTCAAAAGCGGTTTTTGACTTTTCCAGTTTTTCGCTATCTGCTTTCACAGAAGCTTCGGCGGCATCGGCTTGGTTGAGATAGCCCCCGATCTCGTCCTGCAAGCGAGCAATTTCGATTTTGTGCCGTTCGATCTGGTCACGCAGGCGGCTGACCTCCTGTTGGCGGGCAGCGACTTTTGTAGCCGTTTGGTTGTCGAGCGCCTTGGTGAAGGCTTCTTTTTCTTTTTCTACTACATTGCGGTAATAACCAGCCGTTTCGATGAGTTTTTCTTTGGTGATGCCAAGCGTGGCGGCAGTGGTGAAGGCGCTCTTATGGGCCGTTGCTTCGTCGAGCTTCATCTCGGCGAGTTGGGTCACAGCACGTTTGAATTCGAAATAATCAAAGCCAGGAAGGTTGTTCTTTTCAATGGCTTGTGCGATGAATTCGAGGCTGCGCGGGTCAATTCCTTCGGCGGCAAATAGGGACTGGGTGGTGGTCATTTTTGTTGATTTGTTTATCCGCCGTAGCCTCGCATAAGGTGAGAGCGCAGGCGGGTTTAATTGTTGATTCGTTGATTTGGAATGCGGGATGAAAAAGGTGGACAAACGTAGTATGTTCATCTCAAACAGGTTCTGTTAATTTTGGGTGCAAAAAAGCAGGTGCCGCTCCTCAAGTGCCGCAAAAAAGAGACGAACGTTCGAATATCCCCGAAAAACCGCCACGCATTGGGCTGTTCTGCACAAAACTTTTGCAATTGCGGTAGATTTTCATTTGTTTTGTGGGACTTTCCCCTCAACATTCTCAACCCTAAACATACTCAACTGTTTCAACCCACAATGTCTCCCGTCAAAGTCAACATTTTCATCTCTCATGCGCCTGCAGACAAACCTGCGGCAGACCTACTTTTGGAGTGGCTCTATCCCATGCGCGA
>JACMMM010000178.1 GCA_014379065.1 Saprospiraceae bacterium | reverse complement strand
TTGCGATTCAAAAGGAAGAATACGGCAAAGCGGGCTATTACGCCGATTCCCTCCATGGTAGAAAAACAGCCAGCGGCGAGAAATACGACAAGTATGAATTCACCTGTGCACACAAGACCCTTGCCTTCGGCACAAAAGTCCGTGTGACACGGCTCGACAACAAAAAATCGGTCATCTGTCGCGTGAACGACCGGGGCCCGTTTGTAGAAGGCTATGTAACAGATATTTCCCGCGCCGCTGCTGAAGAAATCGGCCTTATCAAAGTCGGCGTGACCCGCGTGAAACTTGAAGTCGTGCAGGCTGTTTCCACTGCCCGAGTGGGCGCCGACGTGGACGGCAATACCAAACTACTGACTTCCAAGGGTATCACTAGGACCGTCACTCCAGCACAATACAGCAACGATTTGCAGCCTTCGAGCAGCAGAAGTTACAGTAGCAACGGCCAGCCCTCTGAACTTTATTCCGTTGACATCCAAAAGTCCCGGAAGCAGGGCTTTGGTGTGCAGGTCAGCACCCTATACAATGCCGATAATGTGCTGCCCGTCATCAAAAAACTCCAGCAAGAGTGGCCCAACAAAGCCATGGTGAGCGTCGAACACGACGAAGCGTACGATAAAAGCACCTATAGGGTCATTGTTGGCCCGTTCTCAGATGCCAAGACTGCTGCCGTGCAGCAGAAAACTGCTGCTAAAAAAGGGTATAAGGGATGTTTTGTGGTGGATTTGGGGGGGATGTGAGTTAGGATATTGGGGTATTTGGATATTAAGATATTCGGGACGGGCATTTCGCTGGGTGCGGAGTGCCCGTTTTTTGATGTGCTGTTGGTAAACAGAAATCTTAGAACTCAGTGGTATCTTACTCCTTTAATTCAGAAACGATTCTTTCATCTATCAACTTACGCTGCCGTCAAGATGCAACAATCCCACAAATCCTCGCTGACCAAACTCCTCTCACAAATGTCCCCCAAGTGGGTAGTACTCTTGCTGCTATATTGTTCCTGCCAAAACGGCCTTTCCCCAGACCAATATCAAAAGTGGCTAACAGCACATTTCAAAGAACTCAGCAGCAGCCAACAGCAAAACGGCATCAACGCCACCCTTACCTGGCTGCCTGCCGACGGTTTGGCCATTAAGGAAGTTGGGACACAAGACAAGACCGCGCTTGCTGCTGCCCGCAAAGAATACGAAGGCTTGGAATACTATCGCTTGCGCATTGCCTTGCAAAGCGGACAGGGCGATGTATTGCAATTCCAAGCAGCCAATACAGATGAGTACTACCAACGGGTGGAGTATTTTTCTTTTGGGATGCAGCATGATTTGAGCCTCTTAGCAGGAACTGACACGCTTCCTTGCAAGCTGTTCCACTTTGAGCGCAACTATGGGGCAGCACCTTATGCTGATTTTATGCTGGGATTTGAAGAAAAGCCGGAAAACAAGTCAGATAGAACACTGCTCTATCTGGATCGGGTGTTTTCTGACACTTTGATTCGGTTGACGATTGATAAAGAAAAGTTTCAGGGTGTTCCAGTTTTGGAATTTTGATTCAATCCGCGATCACGATTTTACCTGAAAATACCTGGCCCGATAAATCATTAATTGTAAAATAGTACAACCCTGACAGTAACGCATTTCGTTGAAAATCAAATGACTGCGTATCGAATTTTTCTTGCCGGAGCAGTTTTCCTTCGGCACCAAAAAGCACGAATGTTTTTTCTCCTTCTACGTTTTTCTTTGCAATAAATGTGGCTGTCGTGCGGGTCGGGTTGCCTAAAACCTCCCATAAAACTTCCTGTAGTTGCGGTTCGGTTGCTGTTACAATTAAATTTCCGATCCTGTGGTGCACCGTGTTCGTTACAATGGGCGGGTTGAAATCAAAAACAATATTGGCGGTATTTTCAATTATCGTCCCTTCGGGCAGCGCTGGTTTTTGGTCGATTTCGAAGGAGAAAAAACCGTGGGAGGCCGGTTCGTTAATGTTGCTGTCAGGCAGGGTTATAGGGGAAAAGAGCACTTCGAGCAGGTTCCCGCGAATTTCCCAGCTATAAGGGTGTGACGCCATCAATGGCTTAAAAGCGGTTACGTCGAGGTGGTCGTCCAAGATATCGCGTAACTGCACCCTAAACGCGGTATCAGTGCCGGTATTTTGAAAATCAATGGTGTACAGTATTGTCCGGTTTTGAGGCAACAAATTCGCATTGCCGACTCCTGTTGGCAATGCCGATTTTTCATTCGGGTCGAAAGAGCCAATCACCTGGCGGCAGGCAAAATCGTATTCTGGCGGGCCGGTTTCCAACCAAAACATATTAACCTGTCCGGGCGTGAGACCTCCACAATTTTCGAGCGCGACGGCCGTGTGGCTACCGTCGGTGCGTTTAGTAGCTTCCATGCGCCAGGTGGCGCTTTCGGATGTCACGTTTACGACTTTGCTTTCCCCGGCATCGAGGTTGAAATTCCCCGATTGCACCAGGTCGGTATTTCGAAAAATCCGATATTCATGCGGCGTAATGGTCGGCGCAGTGCCTATGTTTTTAAGGGTGAATCGAACAAGCGTGTCGCCTACGCACTTTGCGGAAAGGCTGATTTCAGAAAACGCAGGAGCTGTGGTCGGGCAAGCATTGCTCATTTGTGAAAAAGCTTCCCAACAAAGCGTATGTCCCAAAAGGAAGGTATCGCACTTGGTTCTGACGCTCAATTGCACCTGGGCGGTTTCAAAAGGCTTAAGATCATTCAAATTAAAAAAGAGCGTGTCGCCGTTTTGCCCTGCAAGCGCAGGCAGTACCGAAACCAATTCGAAAACCGGCGGCATGACGATGGCAGTGCGAACGTCTTCGGCTAGGACGTCCCCCGTGTTTTGAACTGAAACCTGTACATCCGAATTTGTCAAACAGCCACGGAAATTGGCTGGAAGAGAGAGCTTGGTAGTCGGTTCAGGGCATTGCACCAACGGTTTCAACAAGAATATTGCCTGTAGGGTATCCTGGTTTCCAGGTACGCTGGCAAGTTGAATAACGTCCTGACAAACAGCCCAATGACTGGTCGGAAATTGTAATAACCGGAATGAACCCGCCCCGTTTTCGGGAATCTTAAAATACGCTGTCCCATCAACGCCCGTAGGCCGAAACAGTACCAAGGAGCTGCCGCTCATCTCTACTTGTGCTGCGGGCACGGGCAAACCCGGCCCCATATCCGGAAGGCAGTCGCCATCCGGGTCTGTCTGCACGATTACCCGAACGGGAGTAGCCTTGCAATCCGCCTCAATTTCCGAGGCCGTGTTGCAATTTTGGCCGTTTAGATAAACAGAAGCGTCATTCAGCGGATCCTGCAGTTCAGCACAAATTGCCTCAATGGCGCATTCGGTCAACGCATCATTGTGTTCAAGGATCAGCCTGCCTGTTCCGACGGTTTTCAGGTTGCGAAGGCCCAAGAGTGACTCGAGGCTTGGGTTGAAACTCAACTCAAGTTGGATGCCGATAGAATCCAGATTTTCAAGCCCGTGTAAATGAATCAATTCGTCGTTTCGGGAGATTTTTAGGCTTCCGCCGATTTTGTTCAATTGATCCAGCCCGTTTAGCTCAATTAGCTTCGGGTTGTTTGTTATATAAATGTCTGGTACGAACTTCAGTTTTCGCAACCCGTTTAAACTCGTCAGGGACGCGTTATCGTCAATAGTGAGCCTTTCGCCTATTGAATCGAGTTCATTTAGACCGCCAAGCGTCTTGAGCGAAGCGTTTTGCCAAATATAAACAAAGCTGCCCACCTTGCGGATATCTGAAAGTGCCGTCATATCTTCCAGTGCCGGGTTGCGCGCCACCAACAATTCGCCTTTATCTAAGGAGCTCATGTTTTCCAATCCATGCAGGTTGGGTAACGCTGCGTTTTGATCAATCCACAATCCACACCCCCCCCAAGCGTTCACCCCTCCTAAAGCCGAAATGTCGGCAAGTGCAGGGTTTCGGTCGAGCGCCAGGCCGCAGAGGGAGTCCAGATTGTCCAAGCCATCGAGGCTTTTCAATGTAGCATTCTCAGACAGTTGAAACCAGCCTTCAATGCGCTGCAAATTTTCCAAGCCTTGAAGGTTTTCGAGTTTGTGGTTGTACCATAGATTTAAATGGCCGACCCGGCGAAGGTTTTCTAATCCATGCAAGTCCAGGATTTCGCTACCAATGATCTCCATAGAACCGCCGACATAAGCCAGCTGATTCAAATCGCCCAGACCGTTGGACAGCCTGTTTTCGCTGAGGGTAAAATAGCCGACGATAGTATCGAGGCTTTGGAAGGCGAACAAGGCGAAGAGCAGCGGGTTTCGCTGTATGATGAGGTGGCTGTTCGCCCGCCTAAGATTGTTCAGCCCGATCAATTGGGTCAGTTGAGGGTTATCTACGATGGCTATTTTCCCGCCTACGGAAGTCAGGCTGTCAAGCGCTCCTATCGCAGCCAAGCCGGTCTCTGTAATGGTCAATTCAGCACCTATGGCGCGAAGGTTTTGCAACGCCGAAAGATGAAAAAGGCTCGGGCTCCTGGAAATATCGAAATGACCTCCGATGGCTCGCAGATTTTCGAGTCCTTCGAGTGATTGAAGCGAATAGGTGTGGCAGTCGAAGTTGCCGCCGATGGTCGTCAGACCTTCCAGCCCCAAGAGGTCCACTAACAGAGCGTCGTAGCGATCGTTAAAGATTATCATATTTCCTCCGATCTCGCCCAGGCTTTGGAGATTTCCTATGGCGGCAAAGGTTTTGTCGGCCAGCAAGGCGAAATCTCCGTCCACATGTTGCAAATTGTTCAAACCGTCCAGGTTAACCAGCGCCTGGTTCTGGGAAACCTGTAAGCCTCCCGGGCCAATAGCCCGAAGCGACTCTAGGCCCTGCAAGTCGATCAATTCCGGATTGTCGTGGATAAACAGCGCCCAGCAGGAATCAAGGCTTTCTAGTCCCTCCAAGTGGTTTAGGGTAAGGGTCTGTCTGATTTCCAGACTGCCGCCTATTGTCTTTATTTCCCGCAATCCGTACAAGTTCGCGATATCCGGACCACCAATGGTAATGTTGCCGCCGATGACAGTGCAGCCAGGATAATTGTCTTCGAAATGGTCCAAAGACCATTGTGAATCGAAGCTTACTCCATCCGGTGCGCAGGAAATACCCTTTTCGTAGGGTTCGCCAATTTTGAAATCGAGAAAGTTGCTCCATTCGATGGAGGTCCCTTTGTCCACACGCACCCTCGATAGGTAAAACTGATGCCCTTCGGCCAACCCGGCTTTTTGCTCCACGTTGTAGGTGAAGAATCCCCGTTGCCCGGCAGGGCTCAGGCCGGGATC
>JACMMM010000022.1 GCA_014379065.1 Saprospiraceae bacterium | reverse complement strand
TTATTAATGTATTCGGACTTGCCTTCGGGATTGCCAGTGTTTTCCTGATCTCGATCTACATTAAGGGGGAGCTTAGCTATGACAAATTTCATCACGAGGCGGAGGACCTTTACAGGATTGCATGGATAAATGAAAATCCCCAGACGCGCACACCTCATCCCATGGCCCAGGCGATGGTATCCGATTTTCCGGAAGTAGAAAGCGCTGTAAGCCTGACGCCACTCTGGGCTGCGGGACTGACACGGGAAACCCATTCTTTTAGACATCCCGATAAACCGGAGCGCTACGACGAAAAAAATCTCCTTGCTGTCGATACCACCTTTTTTGATGTATTTGATTTTCCAATTGTAAAAGGCGATGCCAAAGCCGCCCTTAAAAAAGTTAATGGTGTATTGATCTCAGAATCCATGGCCAGGAAATATTTTGGTGATGAGGATCCGATTGGTAAACACCTGGCTGTAGATTCAGCGGAGTATCTCGTTGAAGTTGCCGCAGTTTTCAAAGATGTTCCTCCTAACTCACATTTTCATTTTGATTTTCTGGCATCCTATATACGGGAGAAATCTTTTAATCCAAAGGACCCTTTTTATTCGTGGGCAGATTTCGGTCACTACAATTACATTAGGCTGAAACATGGTTCCGATCCGAAGGTGCTTGAGGGTAAATTGATGGATTGGGTAACAAAGTATATTGACATATCTCCAGCGGAACTTAACGCATTAAAAGAGCAGCATTTTGGATTCACGTTGCAGCCTGTAACAGACATTCATCTTTATTCAAGGCTGCACTGGGAATTGGAGCCAAATGGAAATATGGAATACATATACATCCTAGCTGCCGCAGCGATCTTCACGTTAATTATAGCGTGTGTTAATTTTATGAACCTGACAACGGCCAAGTCCGCTGAACGCGCAAAGGAAATTGGTGTTCGGAAGTCGTTGGGTGCGCTGAGATCACAGCTCTCAATACAGTTTTTGGCCGAGTCGGTTACCATTGCACTGTGCGCGATTATTATTTCAATTTTCATTATCGAAACCGCCTTACCTTACTTCAATTACATTACAGGTTTGAAATTTGATGTTCATTACATTCAGTACCTGATGATCTTGTTGGGAGGGGGACTGCTTATTGGTTGTGTTGCAGGATTATATCCTTCATTGTATTTGTCAGGAGTGAAGCCTCATCTAATTCTCAAGGGGAAACTATTACAAACTCCAAAAGGATCATCGCTGCGGAGGGGCCTTATAATTTTACAGTTTTCCATCTCTATGATGCTAATTTCGTCGGCAGCCATTATTTTTACTCAACTCGATTATTTACAGAGTAAAAACCTGGGGTTTCGCCAAGATGAAGTGATTGTTATCCCTGTAAAGAATGAAGAGGGAATGGAGCGATTTGATGCGTTCAGAAATGAAATGCTGCGTGTTGATGGAGTTTCTGCTGTGTCGGCGAGCTCGAATATTCCCGGCGGACAATTTAACCAACATTCCTTTGCATTGGCCGAACGTCCCCAGGATGAGATTGATGCATCGGAAGCATACGTGGATTTTGATTTTTTTAAGGCGCTTAATATTGAGGTTGTGGAAGGGCGTCTATTTCTTCGTGAAAGTCCATCCGATAACGGTGCGTTTATTA
>JACMMM010000001.1 GCA_014379065.1 Saprospiraceae bacterium | reverse complement strand
TGTCGAAGTGCTTGTACCTCTGATTTGTCGTTCCAGTTTAGGCAAATAAGTTTCTGGGTAAGACGGGCCAGTTGAAGGTAATTGTTGCGGTGATAGCCCAGCCCCGGTTTGCGCCGGATGTATTTGATAAACGCCTCCAGGTGAGACAAAACTGCGCGTAAGGCACACCCTCCGGCAACATTTGCTGGGGCAGTGTCAAAGCCGAAGACAAGTTGCCACCAGCCTTGAAGTGCGACGGACTCAGTACGATCGATCTCAATGGAGGTGGCCCGGTCTCCATTCCTACCACGAATCTGTCCATAACGGCTACAGATGGTTGTAGTGCTACAACCCTCATTCCCAACACATTACAATATGATTGCGCCGAACTGGGGGTCAATACCATCCAACTGACCACCACAGATGCATCTGGCAACACCTCAAGCTGCCTGCATTCGGTACTGGTTTCCAATTCGAGCAATTGCGAAACTTGTGTGAGCGAATGTCCAAGGGCCATTAAGCCTTCAAAAAAGGCAGAACCACCCCAAAATTCGGGATGCCCCATGTTTTTGAAGCCGTTCTAGATAAATTTAGCCCTAATGCACCACATGGATTTCCACGCGGCGGTTTTCATAGTTTTTTGGGCTGTTTGTGTTTTTATAAATCGGCCTTTCATGCCCAAAAAACTGTGCGCTGATCCGATTGATCGCCAGCAATGCTTTCACATCCTTGGCATATTTCTTTTTAATGATCGCTTTAATGGCGTTGAAAACGGCGTCAGCCCGGTCGGAGGAGAGGGAAACGTTCAGTGCTTCGCCACCGTCAGGACTGGCATGCCCGTGGATTTCGATCCGCATGGTAGAATCGCTTTTGAGTAGCAAAACAATTCGATCTGCAATTTTTTCCAATGTTTCTTTGGCTTTTGGAGTGACCTCCGCTTTTGACAAATTAAACAATAGTGGCGGCAAATAAATAGGCTCCGGGGGGAATGGCGGCGTTGGCGGCTCTGGAACCAGCGCAATTTCCTTCGGAGTCTTATTGGCGCCGGACGGAGCGATTTTTAAAGTAGTTGGTATCTCCGAACAAGAGGCTTGGATGAAGTAAAAATGATCAAAAGCATTGGCTCTCAACCGTCCAAAAGTATTTACCAATTCATCTATATTGTTCTCGTCGTAGTATTCTCCACGTGTGTCCGCACAGATTTCGCTTAGCAACGGATAGCCTTCTACACCATAACCGACGGCATATATGGCCACATTTGCTGCTAAGGCACTCAGTTTCAGCTCGTATGAAGTGGCCGCATAAATGGGAAGACCGCCGCTGGCATTTTCCTTGCCATCCGTAAATACAACCACAAAACGGGCGCCTGGCGCATCTTTTATACTTTTTATGCCGGCATCCGTTGCTGCATACAAAGCGGTGTTTCGGCCATAATCGGCAAAATTGTCATTTGAAGCTGGCTTAGGGCGTCTGGTAGGCCGCGGCTCCACGATAACAATGGTGTCATCGAAGTTAACACGGGTAAAAAAAGATTTGGAAAAACTGGATATAAAATGATCTGCGGCCACCTGCATTTTAGGGTAATCTTGATCCATTGATCCAGAATAATCAAGTACGATGGAATAATACAGGGGTACGGGGCTTTTATCTTCAGACGCTTCTTTCACCGTAAATTTTTCACAGATTTCTTTTTTTGCCTTGTTTGTCAAACCCGTAAAATATTGTTTTTCATGGCCAGGTTTTGCCATGCCCAACACAAAATTTCCGCCAGGGTCGGTCACGCGTACCATGATTGCCACGGAATCCTTCTGCTTAACCATGCTCAGGATCTTAAAATCTAATTTGGCGATTGTCGAATCTTTGAGCGAAGCAATATCTACCGTGTTCTGAGCAAAAGCATTGATAATAAGGCAGATAGAACAGATAAAAAGTAAGAGGAGGGTTTTTAAATGCATCTTATTTTGATATTTTATTTGGCGAAAGGTCGGAATTATCTCCAGCCCTGCAAATATCCTATAGTGTTTTTTTGCCTTGTGTGGTGTTTTTCTTCGCCGATTTCTTCGTCCTTCCTGCCGTTGTTGGCGTCCTCGCCAACAATCCCGATTTTATAGGAAAGCTCAACTCATTTCAAAAACCTGAAGGAGAAAAGAAGGATAACTATCCAAGATCTATAGTACCGATGCTTTTTTGGCAAGATTTCAATTCCTTCGGTTGAACACTGCTTCGGCATTATCCGCGCCAAGGGTTCCCAAAAAATAAAACGGGCATTCCGTCTTAAAACGAAATGCCCGCGGCTATTTT
>JACMMM010000021.1 GCA_014379065.1 Saprospiraceae bacterium | reverse complement strand
TGCCGTTGTTGGCGTCCTCGCCAACAACCACGGCGAAGCTGCTACTGCCTACTGTTTCGCCTTCCTCCCCACCCCAAAATCCACCATTACAGAAAGGCTGCTATTTAGCCGGATAAAGTTCCAGTCGCTGGTGCTGGGGAAAATGGAAGAAATGCTCAGGTTGATGGTCACGGGTTTGAGGCGTATCCCTGCTTGCATGCCGAGCTCGGGCAAAAATATAGGTGAGTTCTTTTCAACGTTTTGGATGTACTGAATATCAGCTGGCTCAATGGCGTAAGAGATCACCCCATGACTATAAAAAAGACGGGAGAGTCGAAGCGCCAACCCCGCCTGAAAATGGTTGCTTCTATAGCTTAGGCCAGGCTGTAAAAAGAAACGTTGAATATCGAATGCCGCAGTCCGATCCAGTCCGTAATTACTGAACAGGCTTCCGGAGCCAAAACCTGCGAACAGGCTTGCAGAACCTCTGGGCATTTTTTCGTAGGCGCCTACAGCGGCCTCCCACAAGTAGAAATCGGTGCCATTTTCCAATTTTTGGCGCACACTTTTTTCTCGTGCGCCAAAGTAATTGGCCATTATCGCCAGATGTGGCATCGGGCTGTAAGCCCCCCGCAATTCTAGGGCCTGAAAAGCGATTCCACGAGACCAGCCAATACCCAGCGATGCATCCCCTTTTTGAGTAAGGCAAGGGATATTCAATGAATTGAGCGCGTAGTTGTAAGTCTGGCTTTTACCGCCCGAAGGCATGGCTAAAGAAATTGCGAATAGCAGGAAGATTTTTTTCATAAATGTTGATTTATAGTATCATTCATCATTCTTCAATTACGGAATTCCTGTTTCGTTTTTTGAATAGCTCTTGCAATTCCAAAGAAAGGCCGACGCCAATGTTCGAGGCGTCAAAGCTATATTCTGCTGCAGGTCTTGTGGCCATTATGACAAGGTTGGCAGAAATCGTGACAGGTTTGAAATGGATTCCAATATTGCCGCCCATTTCCGGAAACCAGAAAGGTGATTCCTTTTCCAGTCGTTGGATTATTACGACATCGGCAGGCTCAATGCGATAATCTATATTGCCCGATGGGAAATTGAGCCTTACAAAGCGCAGCCCGATCCCAAGCCGAAACCAATCATTTTTATAGGTAAAAGTGGGCTGTACAAAAAAGCGCTGAAGCCCGAGATCGGCAATCCTGTTGATGCCATAGTCGTTGCGCATTTGCCCTTGCCCCCAACCGACGTATAGGGCGGCAGTGCCAAAAGAAAATGGCTTGTAGGCTCCTACAGCACCTTCTACCAAATACCCTTTGGTGGTTTGCAGGTAGGATGGACCGCCCAAAAAATTGTTTTCCGTAAAACTGCTATGTGCTTGGAAATAGTTGAGCATCACGGTGCCATACTTGATAGGGCTGTACGAAGCATGAAAATCGCCATTGAGGGCAACGGGACTGCCACTGATTGCCGCCGTAACCATACCATCGCCCTTTTTGACTACATAAGGTGTCTGAACAAAATTGGGGGAGTAATGGTACTGGACGCAACCAGCTGCTAAAAGAAGGAAACCTGCAAAAATTAGGATAAAAGGGCGCATGTTAAGCAGTATTTATGGTCCTAAAATAAATCCGCCCGAAAGCTCATCGGGTTAATGGCTTCCGGGCGGAAGAGTGGCAGTGTGCTTGTGTTTACTGCTTAAAAGGATTGGAGAACTTCTTGTCATCGAGCAAGTGTTCATCCGACAGGGTATTTAAAAACGCAATCATGTCAGTCTTATCGCTTTCCGAAAAATTCATGTGCTTGGGCTGGTTGCCCGTTTTCAAATCAGCATGAAGGAAAGGGTGGTTTTGGATGCCTGTATTATAAAAATCGAGCACCTCGTTTAGGTTGGCAAAGCGCCCATCGTGCATATAGGGTGCGGTGAGGGCAATGTTCCGCAGCGTGGGCACTTTAAACGAGCCTTTTTGTTCGTTCAAGCCAGTGATACCTCCAACGCCCAAGTCGGTGGGGTTGGATTCCAGACCATTGTTGGCAAGCTGCAACACTGGGCGACCCATATTGCCGCTATGACAAGAGGCGCAATTGTTGTTGTAAAGTTTTTTGCCCCGGTTTTGAGCTGCACTGAAGCCAGAAAAATCGTTGTCGTAGACCGTGTTGCCAAAGTTGCCGGAATAGCTTGCAGTGCTTTGGTTGGCTTCCGCATCAAAATCGCTTTGGAACGATCCCATGGCGTTCACGAAATTGGCAACGGCCTCCAATACGAGTTCGTCCGTGACGGTAGTGCTGCCAAAGGCTTTTTTGAACAAGGGCGCATAGTAAGGCTGTGCTTCTACAGTAGTAGCAATATCATGCATGGTCATGTCCATTTCTTTTTCGTTGGTCATAGAGCCACGGCTCTGGATGGCAGCAGTTTCGGCGCGGTTGTCCCAGAAAAAACGAATGGCACTGGAGCCATTGAGGTCGGTGCCGTAATAGGCAGAGAAATTGGCTACCGAGCCCAGAGCGATAGAGTTGCGGGTCGTGGAACGGTCGTACACGCCATCGCTGAAAGCCTTGTCGTCAGAGAAAGCCAGTTCTTGCTTGTGACAGTTGGCACAAGCGACGGTGCCATCCTTAGAGAGTTTTTTGTCGTAGAAAATTACGCGGCCCAGTACCGCTTTGTCGCGCTCCACTGCACGGGGGAAAAGGCCAACGTTGCTCAAGTGGCTGGGGAAGGTAACGGTGTAATCGTCAGGGAGCTCAGGCAAGTTGAGAAACTGTGAGAGCACTTCAGTTTCCTCCTTTGAATAATAGTAATAATTGAAATCGGACTTGCAGGCCCCTAGGAGCAAAAACAGGGCGAACAAGGTGAAAACAGGTGCGAGTTTTTTCATGGCTCAAATGTTTACGGTGAATAGGTGAGGGAAAGTTTGAATGGCTTAGAGTTAGGAAACTATTTGAATGGGTTGGCAAAACGTGCATCAGCAATCATTTTTTCATCGCTCAAGGTGTGCAAGAATGCTACAAGCGATTCTTTGTCGTTCGCGGAGAAATTCATTTTTTTGGGCGTCCCATCTGGGCTTTGCAAATTGGAATGAAGGTTAGCATGTGGTTTTATGCCCGTGTTGTAATGTTCTATTACCTGTTCCAAGGTTTGGAAACGCCCATCGTGCATGTAGGGAGCCGTGAGTGCGATGTTGCGCAAGGCAGGCACTTTGAAGGTGCCCATGTCTGGGGCGAAATTTGTGACGCCCCCTACTCCAGCGTCATTAGGGTACTCATCCAGGCCATTGGAGGCAGACTGTACAAAAGGAGCTGAAAACGTTTGGGTGTGGCAAGAAGCGCAGTTGTTCAGGTAAAGTGTTTTGCCCCGGTTTTCTTGCGCTGTAAATTGCTCAAAATTTTCGACTTCAAAGTGAAAATTTTGGGTGTTGGATTCAAATTGTGCTTGCGCTGCCTCATCAAATTTGCTCTGGAAAGAGGCAAGGGCGTGTACAAAACTCTGGATTGCTTCTGTTACATGTTCTTCCGTTGCAGACTGCTCCCCAAATGCTTTTCTGAAGAGGACGGAATAATAGGGTTGATTGTTCACTGCTGCGACCACCTCGGCCATGGACATGTCCATTTCCTTGACATTGGCAAGCGAGGCACGGCTTTGCTCTTGGACGGTTTTGGCGCGATTGTCCCAAAAAAGCGAGTTGCCAGTGTTCTCATAAGCCCCCGAAAAAGAAGGTACGGAACTCAGCGCAATGGAGTTGCGGGTGCCTGAACGGTTGAACACACCTTTACTTACAGCGGCATCATCGCTAAATGCAAGTGCTTGTTTGTGGCAATTGGCACAAGCAATTTTGCCGTCTTTGGAAAGGCTTTTGTCATAGAAAAGCACCCGGCCCAATTCCACTTTGGCAAACTCGACAGGGCGTGAAAAGCCGCCAACGCCTGAGAACGACATATAAGTGGGAAGCACAACTTCGTAGTTGGAAGGGAGTTGGGGCAGGTTCAAGTAAGGTGAAAGCAATGCCTGCTCTTCTGGGGTGTAATAAACGTAGCTGAAGTCATCATTTTTGCAGCTAAAAGCTAAAAGAGAGCAGGAAAGGGCAGCAAGTAAATAGATTTTTTTCATAATTCGGCAAGTAGTTTGTGTTGTGAAGTGCTCAAAAGTAGCACTAGGACTTTTGTCAAGTTTGTGTCAAGTCAGTCTTTACGAAAGATTTAACACCCCAAAGACGCAGGCAAGCCGAATTGGGTTGGGCGGATGTCGAAATTTTACCGAATTAAAAAAACAAACCCCGTTTCCGCAGTCAGGTCTGCGAAAACGGGGCTAAAATGGCCGTAATCCCTGAAAACTATGCTTCTTTTGCTTTCTTCGGATTGTTGCGGTCGAGCACCTCATCTACAAGGCCGTATTCTTTGGCCTCAATGCTGCTCATCCAGTTGTCGCGGTCACAATCCTCTTCGATTTTCTTATAAGATTGGCCGGTGTGGTGTGTAAGGATGTCGTACAGCGACTTTTGCATCTTTTTGATGAGCTTGTAGGAGATTTCGATGTCCGAAACCTGCCCTTGTGCGCCGCCCATCGGCTGGTGGATCATCACATGGCTGTGAAACAATGCACTGCGCTTGCCCTTTGCCCCTGCAGCAAGCAACACCGCGCCCATGGAAGCCGCCAGTCCTGTGCAGATCGTGGCCACATCAGGCGCAACATATTGCATCGTGTCGTAGATGCCAAGTCCGTCAATGACGGAGCCGCCGGGGCTGTTGATAAACATTTGCACATCGCGCTTAGGGTCGGTGCTTTCTAGGAACAGCAATTGTGCCTGAATGACATTGGATACATATTCCGTGACGGGTACGCCCATAAAAATGATGCGGTCCATCATCAAGCGGCTGAAAACGTCCAAAGCGGCGGCGTTCATTTGTCGCTCCTCGATCACATAAGGCGTGAAGGCCTGAATGCCTGGTACGGAGGTGCCCATGTATTTTTCGAGGTGCATACTGCTCATGCCAAGATGTTTCGTGGCATACTTCTGAAATTCGTTTTTGTCGAACATTTTGAAAACCAATTTTTAGAACTTGGCATCGCACTTATTCAAAAGTAGACGCCTGCGTTCTTGTCTTTTCTGAGGCAAAGGAAACAACGAATTTGCCACAAGGTTACGCTCCAGAAAAATGGAACTGAAATGCTGGATGTATGGCTGCTGTGGAACGATGAACTTAGATCGATCAACGATGAATTTTTATCCCTCCATCACCCCATCACTTCATACCTCAGCTTCCTCATCCAGCGTAGTGCGCAAGACGACATCTTCTGACTGCTCGGCTTTTGCTTTGGCTGTTGCTTCTTCCACTATTTTGTGAAATTCCTCCGAGGAAACGGCTTTATCTGTCAAAGTTATTTGTCCGCGCACGGCTTCGAGCAATTTGTCGGATTCTAGTTCGCGCCTCGTGTTTTCTACATCTTTTTCGTCTTTCATCAATCGTTCGATGCTACTCTCCAGGATATGCGCGGGCAGATTTGCCTGAAAATAGTTGCGTACACGCCGGGCGTATTCCTCCTTCAATTCTGCATCGGTGACTTCTACCCCGAAAGATTCCATCAGGTCTTCGCAGATGATAGACCAGCGGAGGTTGTCGGAGAAAGCAGGGTATTCGCGTTCGATTTGGGCGGGTTCAAGTTTGCCCTGATTGGTCACGCCGAGCCAACGTTTGAGGAATTTGTCGGGAAGCGGAATTTTGTTCAATTCCAAGAGCCGCTCTTGAAGCGAACGGAAAAGCAGGGCGCTGGAGCGTACCTCGTAAAATTGCTGGATGCCCACTTTCAACTTTTCTATGGCTTCTTCTTTGCTTGACACGCCTTCGCCAAAATAACCGTCGAAGAATTCTTGGTCGAGTGCTGCATCCTCCACGCGGCTCACCTCTTCAATGGTGCCTTCAAACCAATCGCCCACCACGCGGTTGTCATCGTCAGGGAGCTCGAGGATGTACTTGCGGTACATCTCTTCCTTCTCATGGTTCTCTACCGAACGTGCATTGTAACGCAAAGAATCACCCGTTTTCAAACGGAGCAATTGGGCCTTAAATGCCTCATCATGAACGTTTTTTAACAAAAAAGTCATAGTGCTTTCCCAACCGCCCTCTTTGGCTTCGCCTTCGGCGGACACCAGTTCGCGTGCCGCGATTTTCACAATATCATTCTCATTAATGCCGTCAGTGGGGTGGCTGCTTTTGCCTACGCGTTTGCGGGCATATTGCAGGTCTTCTTCGGCGAGCTCATCGAGATTGTTTACCGTGAGTCGTTCGTAGGTATGGCTTTTGTCAATGCCTTGAATCTCGATTTTTGGCACAAAACCGACCTCGTAATCAATGACATATTCCGGGTCAGGATTGCTTACATTGATGGAAAACTTTTGCTGCTGGTCTTCAGCGGGCAGCGGTTGGCCCAAGATGTTGATTTTCGATTCACGGAGGTAAGCCACCAGATCTTCGCTGAACATCTCGTT
>JACMMM010000177.1 GCA_014379065.1 Saprospiraceae bacterium | reverse complement strand
GAAAAACAACTGAATAGGACGATACTTTTTTTACGCCGCTAATCCCCTTCAGTTGTTTTTCGATGGGCTTGGTGACGAGTTGCTCCATATCGCTCGGGCTGGCGCCGGGATAGATGGTGGAGACGAAAATAGTAGGCACCACCACATCGGGGAACTGCTCTTTGGGCAGGGCGTTGTACGACATGATACCTGCCAGCGTAATGAGCACCGTGATGATAAAAATCGAGGCGCGGTTGTCAATAGACCAACTGGTGGGTTTGAATTCTTTCATGATATTGTTGATTCGTATCTGTTTTTGTGGTTATTTGGTGAGTTGGGGATTTGGTGAATTGTAGCGCTGCTCTATCGCAGTAGTTCCCAGCCAATCCAGGCGCTCGAAAGTCCGAGATACAAGCAAAGCGGTGCGTACCATTTAGTGTCCATCTTCCCGAATTCCGTGTTTTTTACTTTTTTGAAAAAGCCGACGTAGCGGAAATCCCCCATTGCCCTCAGCAAGAAAATACCTGCAATCGCCCAAATCACCCATTTATTTGCCCAAAAGGGCCGGTCCTTCATGAAGCCTATCCCCAGCGAAACATTGTAACATGCAAAACCCAACAGGCCCAGAGCAATACCCAAGCAGGCCAAGGGGCCGGGGTTGAGCATTCGTTTGCCTTCGGATTCCGTGGTCGGCAGTGCTTGCGCCAGCCCCCAGTTTCCTCCAAGCATCCAGTAGAAATGCAAGCCACTTAGTAAAGTGAAAATGGCTGCGTTGGTCATTGTTAGGATGGTGGTCATGGTCATGTACTTTGAAATCTGGAATTGAAAGTCTATATTTGCAAAGCCAAACCAAAACAAATGAAACCATCTCAACTTCGCAAACTCTCTGTTGGTGAACTGGAAAAACTCCTTGATCTACAAAAAAGGATTTTAGACTTCACCCTATTTTATGAACAAGACCTCCTTGAAGAGGGCTCACGTCTTCAGTTGGAAGAAACCCGAAACGACGCGTTTGATAAAATAAACCTCCTCACTACTGAACTAAAAAAACGGGAACAATGACTATCACCCAACACTCGCAACTTCAAAATATCTTCAAGTATTTTGAAACCCTCCAGCCTGAGCAAATCGAACAGGCATTTCTAAGTCATTGGAAACCATTTGTTCTGTCGTTGTCCACAGAAGATGACCGTGCTTTGGCTTTTAAGTTGTTTTATGAGTGGCAAACTGCTCAGGCGGATATTTTCCTGAACTTCCTTCAAGCGGAGCAATCACAGCCTGCTTCCGCTTGAGATTTAAAAAGCCACCAACTCCCCATTGTTCACATCCTGAAAACCCGTAGAAATCACCCAATCGCCTTTTTTCAAGCCGGTTAAGATTTCCACCTGGCCGTTGTAGTTCTGGCCTTGCTTCACCGACACCTTTTTGGCCGTGGCTTGTTTCTCGCCCGTTTTTTCAGCGATCAGAACAAAATCGCCATCCTCCGCGGTCTGAATTAAGTTGACTGGGATCGAAACAGCTTTCGGGCTTTGGTAATCCACGATTTTCATCACGGCTACTTGATTGGCGCTGTAACCATCGCCTGGCAGGGCGCACTCTACCGTAAATGTGCGGGTGGTTGGCGTAATACTCTTGCTGACATAGGTGACACGGGTAGTAATTTCCTTGTTCAAGTCAGGAAAAAAGACCTGCACCTGGTCACCTTTGCGCACTTTGGCAGCATAGGCTTCCGTCACTTCGCCTTTAATCTTTAGATTGCTCAAATTCAGGATGTTGCAAAGTGGGATACCTGGTGCAATGGCCTGACCCTGTTTCAGCATCACCATATCCACCGTGCCGCTCTGCGGAGCATAAATTTTTGTCATGCCCCACTGTTCTTTGACAGTAGAGATACTGCGTTCCACACTCTCTTTGGCGTTTTTGGCTTGGATAAACGCCACCTCCGTACCTATTTTTTGATCCCAAAGACCTTTTTGGCGGTTGTATATGTCAGTGGCAGTCGCAAGTTGGCCTTCAAGTTCTGCTAGACTTTTGAGCATCATGGCATCGTCTACTTCAGCGATAAGTTGGCCTTTGCGCACATTGTCGCCGTTTTTCACGAGCACCCGCTTGAGGGCGCCAGGCATTTTGGCCGTGGCCATTACGCTTTGGTCAGCGTCTACTTTGCCTTGAAGGTCAATGTAATGGCGGAAAGGTGCAATGGTGATTTCCGTGAGCCCAACAGTTCTCACTTTTTTCACTGCTGGGTTGCTTGCATTTACCTGTTTTTCAAGGTCGGCTATTTTGGTATCGAGTTGGGTTTTTTGGTCTTTCAACGCGGCGAGCTCTTTGGCAGGGTCTTTTGAGCCGCCGCCGCCACAGGAGGCAAGAAGGGCCATCACGAGCGTGAATGAAGCAAGTTGGAAAAGGTTCTTATTTGTCATGTTGAAAATCAATTTTTTGTAATGTTGTTTGTCGGAACGCCGTTCCGAATTTAATCAGCCGGAGTAACGTTCAAGGTCACCCTTACTCTCCAATAGCTTTTTTGATAGCCACCCTCGCGGTCAATAAATCGTACCGTGCCTGCAACAAACCTTGTTGGGCAGTATAAAGTCCTGATTCTGATTGCGTGACCTCGAAGCTACTGCCTACGCCCGCCTTGTATTTGGTTTGCGTGGTATCATAAATGCGCTGCGCGAGGGCAAGGTTTTTTACCTGATTCGCTACGCGCTCTTGAGCGTTGAGGTATTGCTTGCGAGCAGCATCGAGTTCGAGCGAAATGGCGTTCTCGAGCATTTGTTTTTGTATATCAACAGTTTGTGCTGTGATGATGGCGCGTTCTTTTTTGGCTTTTGTGCCGCCGCCGTCCCAAATGGGTATATTAACAGAAACCCCCGCTACCGCCGAAGATATATAGTACCAATCTTTAAACGCAGGGGAGTCTTTAGCGCCAAAGCCACCCTGATAACTTGGTTGCCATTGCACAAAACCAGCCACAGTAGGCAGCCAGGGTTTGCGGTACAAGTCCACTTGAACGGCGCTCAGCTCGCGGCCTTTGAGCAGAAGCAGGTATTCGGGGCGGGTCATAAAATTGGCGGGCGAAATCAAATCAACATCGCCAGCGGCAGCGAGCAGCACATCCACATTGTCGGAGATGACAATATCGTTCCCCACAGGCATTCCCATATTGAATTTAAGCGCATTCACCACGATTTCGCGTTGCCGGGCGAGGCTGCCGCGTTCGCTACGGAGGTTGGAGAGCGAAAGTTCCAGCCGGTCCACGTCGAGTTGTTCGGCGAAGCCAGCCTTGTTGATAGCTTTTGTGTCTGAGAAAAGTTTTTCGAGATTACCGATGTTTTTATCCAGAATGGAAAGATTTTCGGAAATCAGGAGGGCTGGCAAATACGCGTTAGTTACAGTATTACGAACCGTCTGGCGCGCCGAGATCAATTGGTTATCAACATATTGGCGGTAGTATCGTGCTGCGCGCTTAGCAATGAGGTAAGAATTATTGAAAATCAATTGATTCACTGATACATTGCCCGAAACACTGTGTACGGGGTTGAAAAAAATCTTGGAATCGGGGTCGGATGCGAACGCAGCCCCCAAAAATTGCCCCAGAGCATCCACGCCGTCGCTGCCGCCAAGCCTGTCTTCAAGTGTCTGGTAATAGGCGGCATTTTGGTCAATGTTGCCACCGTCACCGCCAAACGACAACGCACCGCTTGGCAAACCGCCCCGTTGGAGAAATCCCGAGTACGACACCCCTGCCGAAATCTGTGGCAGTCCGGTAGCGAAGTTTTCTTTTATACGCCAGTCGGCATCTTTCACCTGGAGCAGGGCAGTCTTAATGTCTGGGTGGTTTTCCTGCGCGAATTGGATGCAGTCGGCGAGGCTCATCGTCTGACTGCTTTGGGCATGAATGAATGTACCAAAAGCAAGCAAGAGGCCTGTAAAAAGGAGTTTTTGTAAATATTGCATGAGCATGATTATGTTGATTTGTCACGCGAAACGTGATAAAGTGTTCGCGCTCATTGAATTGAATGGTTATGGTAGTAGGGGCGAAACCTTAGCCTTTAATTTTTCTTTCAAAATTTCCAGGCCTTTTTCTGAAACGATACTGTGCAAATAGTTGACAATGTATTCTCTGAATAAAACGTCATAGGTATAAGGCGGCTTGGGGAAATACCGCTCGTCAAAGATGGACATGGCGCCTGCTATGTAAAATCTAGCGACCGTTTCAAGGTCAAAATCAGGGCGGTAAAGCCCTTCGCGGCGCCCCCATTCGATGTTTTGGCGCACCATATTGAGGATGTAAGTCTGCTGAAAGTCATTGATCCGTTCCCACACATCGCGATGATATTTTTGCATCTCATGCACTACATTAGGCTTCATTTGGCCAAAATCCGTCATTATTTGCTTGATTACACGCACCATTTCGTCTACCGCGTCTGTTGATTCGGCGTGAAGCGCTTCGTCTTCTTTGCACTGGTGCGCGATATGCCGATCCATGACTTTACTCACCAAATCGTCTTTGCTTTCTACGAATGAGTAGAGCGTTTTTTTGGAAATACCCAGCTCACGCGCCACGTCATCCATCGTGAGGCTTTTGATGCCGAGTTTGAAAAACAACTCTTCCACCCTTTTCAACCATTTTTCCTGCTGTTCTGTAAACATGGCGCAAAGGTAACACTGGAAACGATTTTTAAGCAAATCGTTTCCAGTGTTTCTTTCGTTTTTCGACGAACGTCGAATAAAATTCTAAAAAACCTATAAAAAGTTCCATCAAACAGAACAAAAAGAAAGCAGAACAGGAAACGACCTCCAAGGTTTACGACTAATCGCTATCTTTGAGCTATGTCTGCCACCCGCCGTGCTTACCTTGCTCTTGCCCTCATTTGCATCATTTGGGGCACTACTTATACTGCGATCAAGTATGCCATCCTTGATTTCCCGCCTTTTTTGTTGGTAGGGATTCGCCAAACAGCGGCCGGGCTGCTGCTCTTGCTCTTGGCATTTGGCTCCGGAAAAATTCAAATGCCCGAACGCCGATACATCGGGCTTCAAGCACTTACAGGTTTGGCCACCATCACGGGCGGCAATGGCTTTGTCACTTGGGGAATGCAGTATGTGTCCTCGGGTTTGGCTGCTATCATCGGGTCGCTCACGCCCGTGTTCGTTGTGTTATTGTCTCTGGCGTGGCATGGCAAAGAGCGCATCCATGGTCGCATGGTGTTGGGGGTGCTGCTTGGCTTTGGGGGACTGGCATTGATTTTCAGAGACGGCTGGCAAGATTTTATTCAACCTGAATACCGCTGGGGTATCGCAGGATGTTTTGCGTCTTGTTTTACCTGGTCGCTGGGAACCGTTATGTCTAAGCAATGGAATGACCCAAAGGTGTCGCCCTTGCTCAACGCAGGTCTTCAAATTACTTCAGGCGGACTGGGCGGTTTTGTACTGAGTTTCTTTTTCGACACTACTCACGTTATTAATCACAGTACCCTTGGTTGGATTTCTTTGATTTATCTGGTTTTGATCGGATCGGCACTGGCATTCACGCTGTATATGTTTGTGCTGAAACACCTGAGCGCCACCGTATCTTCGCTTTACACCTATATCAACCCGGTGGTGGCCATTCTTTTGGGCTGGGCTTTATTGGGAGAGGGGCTCACTCCTTGGGAAGTAGCGGGCATGGCTGTCACCATCATGGGGGTTTGGATTGTGAATTCAAAACGTGGGTAAACTGAAAAATTCACCGACATCTTTAATTGATTTGGCCGTAATTTGCTCGGCATTTCAGTCATCTGCATTCCATAAAAAGAAAAATTCTCCTCTCATTCACATGAAGCGCAGCAAAATCGCCGGCATCGGCTCTTATCTCCCCGAACGAATTGTCACCAACGACGACTTGGCCAAAGTGATGGACACCACGGACGAGTGGGTGCAAGAACGTACGGGCATCCAGACCCGCCGCTATGGTAAAAAACACGAAGAAACCACTTCCAGCATGGGAGCAAAGGCCACTTTAGTCGCCTGCGAACGTGCCGGGATACAACCAGAGGAAATAGACTTCATCATCTTCGCCACGCTCAGCCCTGACTATTATTTCCCCGGATGCGGCGTACTTCTCCAACGAGAACTGGGTATTACGAACAAAGAAGTTGGTGCGCTCGACATCCGAAACCAATGCAGCGGTTTCTTGTATGCCCTCAGCATCGCCGACCAATTCGTGAAGACTGGGATGTACAAAAATGTGCTCGTGGTAGGTGCTGAAATGCACTCTATGGGTCTTGACTTTAGCACACGCGGGCGCAACGTGACGGTCATTTTTGGCGACGGCGCAGGGGCAGCCATCATTCAACCCACCGACGATGAAAACCAGGGCATCCTGACCACCAAACTGCATTCCGACGGCACCTACGCCGAAAAACTTGCCTTCACCAACCCTGGCGCACACGGCGGGTATCACCAAAAAAGACTGGGCGACACCACAGACCTTGGTTACCCATCACCCGACACATACGGCGAGATTTTCATTACCCCAAAAATGGTAGAAGACGGCCTGCTTTTCCCAAACATGGAAGGACAGTTCGTCTTCAAGCTCGCCGTTCAAAAATTTCCTGAAGTCATCCAAGAGGCATTGGATGAAGTCGGCCTCCAGACCTCAGATATTTCGATGTTTATTCCACATCAGGCAAACTTGCGGATCAGCCAGATGGTACAGCGTTTGCTCCGCCTCCGCGACGATCAGGTGTGGAACAACATCCAAAAATACGGCAACACCACGGCTGCTTCGGTGCCCATCGCGCTTTGCGAAGCATGGGAAGCTGGAAAAATAAAAAAAGGCGATTTGGTCTGCCTTGCAGCATTTGGCAGCGGCTTCACTTGGGCCAGTGCGCTGATTCGTTGGTGATTGGTAGACTGGTGATTGGTGGACTGGTTAACTAGTGATTGGTGATCGGTGCATTAGCCAATTGTGGCCTACCAGTCACTAATCTACCAATCACCAATCACCAGTTAACCAATCACCATGACGCCCGACCGCCCACATTGAGCAGTCGGGCGTTTTAACGTGCTTTTCATCGAAAAGGGATATTAAAAACAAGGACTTGGGCGTTAGAGCGAAGTTTTAAGCAAAACTAGCGTCGGATTTGTCAACCGCCTTGCAAATGGCACACGCTTTGCCGACCTGTATTCGCAAACTTTAATCAAAACAGTTACTGCTATGTTTCTTGAATCAAAAATTATCCGGGCAGCCCTTTTGCTCGCGCTACCACTCAGCGCTTCCGGTCAAGTGGGCACCGTGATTTATCTAGCCAATCCTTCCTTTGAAGATATACCTGAACGAAGCCATACGCCAACCGGATGGTATGATTGCGGGCAAATGAAAGATAGCCCCCCCGATACTCAGCCAGGTGGCTGGGATGTAACTACCCTGCCAAAACAAGGGAATACTTATTTGGGAATGGTGGTGCGCGACAACAAAACTTGGGAAAGCGTTGGTCAAAGGCTCAGTCGCCCACTCGAAATAAATCAATGCTACGAATTTAGCCTGAGCCTCTGCCGTTCTGATACCTATAAAAGCGGTAGTGCCTCTCAACCTTCCACCTCAAGAGAGCTGGTCAACTACTCCAACTATGTGCGAATCCTTATTTGGGGAGGAAATGGCTATTGCGGCAAAGGAGAATTGTTGGATCAAACCGCTGTGATCAAACATACTCGGTGGATTAACTACGACTTTACTTTAAGCCCCACAAAAGGAAGTTGGTCTCACATTATCATCGAGGCCTATTTTGGCGCAAACGACCCCTTCAACCCCATGGAGCCCCTTTGCCTCAACGGCAATGTACTGGTGGACAACGCTTCCCCCATCAAACAGGTGACCTGTGGGCCAGAAAAAATGCCAGATGCCAAAAAGAAGCCAATCCTTACCAGAAAGGGGCCTGAAAAGCCAACCGTCGTTGCTGAAACGAAGCCCACCCCAATAGCTCCAACACCTGACCCTCCCAAGCCCAAACGCGGCAGGACCTTTCGCCTCGACGTGTATTTCAAAGCCAATGAATATACCTTCGACCTGGGCAGCAGCGAAAAAGGCCTGGAAGAACTATACGCCATGCTCAAAAACAATACCGACATCAGTGTGGAAATTGGAGGCCACACCAACAACCTTCTGTACCCCAACGAAGCCAGGGCGTTCGAGCTTTCCACCAGCCGGGCCAAATCGGTAGCCGACTGGCTGATTTCAAAAGGTGTGTCTGCAGACCGCGTACAGTATAAAGGCTATGGATGGACCAAGCCTGTGGAACCCAACACCTCGCCAGATGGCCGAAAAAGGAACCAGCGCGTAGAGGTCACGATACTGACTTTTGGCGGATAACCCCCAAAGAAAAAAGGCTTCCAGCAAATCGCTTGAAGCCTTTTTCATTTTCGTGAAGGACTTTGGAATCAATTCAACTTGTCCATATCCCGGATGAGGATAGTGTTGCGGTTGAAATGGATTAAATTCGATTTTTTCAGTTCATTCAGGATTGCCGTCACGGTTTGACGACTTGCACCTACGAGGTTGGCAATGTCTTGCTGTGTGAGGCCATGTTTCACGAGGGTTTCAAAACCCACTTGGCGGCCACGTTCGCCCGCACTTTCTTTCAAAAACTCTACAATTCGGGTGCGTACATCTTTGAGGATCAAAGACTCCCAATGCCTTTCGGCACGTCGAAGCCGCTCACCGAGATAAAGCATTACCGCTTGCGAAAGACCAAAATTTTGCTGCATCAGGTATTTGAAATCTTCTACCCGTACTGCAAAATAGTCCACATCACGGCTCATGGCCGAAGCAAATTCAACTCGGGACTGCTCTCCAGTAATGCCCAGTTCACCGAATACCGTAAAAGGGTGCTGGATGTTTTTGATGATTTCGCGGCCATCATGCGAGTAGATGCCGATTTTGACCGCACCACCTGCGAGCAGGCAGATATAGTCACTCGGCTGATCAGCCAGATAAATAAAAGAGTGACGGGGTGCTGTTCGGCGCTCAGCCATAAGTGCCAGGCGTTGCAGCTCAGCCTCAGTGAGCGACGCCAACATTGGAAATTGTTGGAAAACAGCGTGTAAGGGTTGTCCATTCATGCGCGATTGTCTTTGGTTGGAAACGAGAACAAAGGGGAGGCAATCGATTTTTAGCCAAAACTGTGCCAAGAGCTAGGTTTCGGGGCTTTTACCCTTTGTAGTGTATCCTTCTTTTTTCTTTTTGTTAAAAAGACCCCACAGGTCTTACCTTTCGCCAACGCACCATGGGCTGATGGTCATAGTCCCCTCCTTCGCGATCTCCTCCGTCAAAACTTTCCTGCCCGCCAAGGCTTGGCAGGCGGGGGCGGGTAAAAAAGCTTCGGTGGGTAAAACGGTCAAAAGTCCCCCTCCTTCGCTGAAGCTACGGCGGGTAAAATGGTCAAAAGTCCCCCTCCTTCGCTGAAGCTACGGCGGGTAAAACGGTCAAAAGTCCCCTCCTTCGCTGAAGCTACGGCGGGTAAAATGGTCAAAAGTCAAAAGTCAATGGTCAAAAGTCAAAAGTTATATGGTCAAGCCTTACTCCCTCCTTACTGATTTTGACATTTCGCTCTTTCAAGGCGGCAAACACTTTCGTCTGTATGAAAAAATGGGCAGCCATCTCGTAGAACACGAGGGCGAACCTGGTGTGCTTTTTTCTGTGTGGGCGCCTAACGCCAAAAGCGTCAGCGTCGTGGGCGATTTCAATCAATGGAATCCCGACACACATATCCTGCTCCCTCGCTGGGATTCAAGCGGCATTTGGGAAGGTTTCATTCCGGGCGTTGGCAAGGGCACGACCTATAAATACCATATCAAAACAAAGCTGGGCGTTGAACTCGACAAAGGCGACCCCTATGCCAGAATCTGGGAAACTCCGCCCCGAACTGCCTCCATTGTGTGGAATTATGACCACAAATGGAAAGACGAAAAATGGCTCCAAACCCGCCTCGAAAAAGCTGGAAAGCCGCAGCCATGGTCAGTCTACGAAGTCCATGCCGGTTCCTGGAAAAAAATAGGCCATGACGGCAACCGCTCGCTCAATTGGCGCGAATTGGCCGAAGAACTGGTGCCTTATGTAAAGGAAATGGGCTTCACTCATGTGGAGCTCATGCCCGTGATGGAGCATCCCTATTTTCCTTCCTGGGGATATCAAATCACGGGATTCTTCGCACCCACGAGTCGTTCAGGATCGCCAGAGGATCTCATGTTTTTGATTGACAAATTTCATGAGGGCGGCATTGGGGTCATCCTCGACTGGGTGCCCTCGCATTTTCCTAGCGACATCCACGGCTTGTATTTTTTCGATGGTACGCACCTCTTTGAATACGCCGACATGCGTCGCGGATTCCACCCTGATTGGAACTCTTATGTCTTCGATTATGGGCGAAACGAAGTGCGCAGTTTCTTAATTTCCAACGCTTTGTTTTGGCTTGACAAGTACCACATTGACGGACTTCGGGTAGATGCTGTGGCGTCTATGCTTTACCACGATTATTCTCGCAAAGAAGGCGAATGGGTACCCAATAAATATGGCGGCAAAGAAAACCTTGAAGCCATTTCCTTTTTGCAGGAATTCAACAACGCGGCCTACCAGGAATATCCCGGCACCGAAACCATTGCCGAAGAAAGCACGGCCTTTCCGGGGGTCACCAAACCGACTTTCGATGGTGGCCTCGGCTTTGGCCAAAAATGGATGATGGGCTGGATGCACGACACGCTTTCGTATTTCAAGCGCCCGCCGATGTACCGCCGCTGGCACCAAAATGAGATTACGTTCTCGATGGTGTACGCTTTCTCCGAACGCTTTATGCTGCCGCTCAGCCACGACGAGGTGGTACACCTGAAGTCCAGTCTATTGTACAAAATGCCCGGTGACGAGTTTCAAAAATTCGCCAACCTCCGTGCCCTTTTTGGTCACCAATGGACACACCCTGGCACCCACATCCTGTTTATGGGCGGCGAAATCGGCCAAAGCACCGAATGGAGCCACGATCTGGGTGTTCCCTGGGAGTTGCTCGAATACGATTTCCACAAGGGCGTTCAAAAATGGGTCAAGGCCCTCAATGAAGTTTATCTGAATAAACCCGCCTTTTGGCGCAAAGCCTTTCACCCAGACGGCTACGAGTGGATTTCAGGCGGTGATACAGAAAATTCCGTGCTGGTATTTGTGCGTCACGGCGATCCGGAAGATCCGATGTTGCTCGTGGTTTGCCACTTCAATCTCAACTACATGCCGGAGTACACCGTAGGCGTACCACATGGTGGCGTTTGGCGTGAGATACTGAACAGTGACGCCAAGGAATTTGGCGGCTCCGGTGTGGTGAACGGGGATTTGAAAGCGGCTAAGAAACCAGAGCACGGGAAGGATTATTCGGTGACGTTTAAGTTGGCGCCGTTGAGTGTGATGGTGTTTGAGGGGGAGAAAGGGGGCGGTGGCAAAACAACCGAAATGGGAAGCGTTAAAAAGACATTAGCAGTAAAGGCAAAAAAGTAAGGACGACCCGCTATGATAAAACCAAGCACGAGGGCAGTGAATGAGAATACCACAGTCCATTGAAAGATTCGATACAAAGGCAAATGGGGGTATATTGATATGGCGGCTTATTAATATGAAAACGGCGTTGCATCTCAACCTAATTATAAAACGCTTCAAAAAATGAACAAATCCCTGCATGCAACCACTGACCGACTTTCCATACTACCCCTCACCGAAAACGACCACCATTTTATCTATGAACTGGTCAACACCGAGGGTTGGCTCACTTTTATTGGAAATCGAAATGTTGAATCTCCTGCTGCCGCCAGCGATCACATTCTCAAAATTTTGGACAACGAAAAGGTGCGTTACTGGGTGGTAAGATTGCAGGAAAACCAGATGCCTTTGGGCGTCGTCACGTTCATCCAAAGAGACTATTTGGAACATCCTGACATAGGCTTTGCTTTTTTGCCAAATTTCTCTGGAAACGGATACGCTTATGAAGCTACAAAAGCCGTTTTAGACGCTTTAATAGCGCAGGAAAATCTCTCCCATATTCTTGCCACCACGATCCCTGAAAATGTAAGATCCATTCATTTGCTCAAAAAAATCGGACTCGACTTTGAGCGAGCAATAGAGCGCGAAAATGAAATACTTCATGTTTATGGCGCGCCAGTTGGGCGGTTAAAGGCCATTTAAGATAATGGCCGGTTTGCCCATTTGGGCATTTTTGGGATTTGAGCGTTGGCCGTCATGGGCGGTTGAACATCAGGAACTAACTTTGACTATTCTTTTGGCAAATCCCCCCCATCCTAAAAGCTACTTTATCATGCTTAAGCTACTCCTAATTCCGATTTTATTTTCACTGCCATCCTTTGCCAGCGGACAGGCGCCTAATTTTTTTGTGGAAGGTTCAAGATGGGTTTATCAAACTTCCGAGAGTTGGGAACCCGGGCAGCCCTTTGGGCATGATTGGGTGGAACAAAACATTATTCACGGGGATACACTGATCGGAGGTGTTTTATACCACAAGGTTTATTCGACGATTCATGCTACCACAACGGTTTATCAGCCGTATCCTGAACCACCCTTGAACTTATACGATGAGTATAGTTTTGGGCCAACGTTTATTCGCCACGACCCTGTTCAAAACAAGGTTTATTATCTGCCAAGCATTGATTCTACAGAAAGGCTCATTTATGATTTCAATTTAAAAGTGGGCGACACTTTGCCCATGCAATCTATTATATTTCCAATAGGAGTAGTTGATTCAATAGAAAACGTGGCGTTGTTTGGGGCATCCGTAAAAAAATTTTACACCAGCCAAGATCAAGATGGTTCTGTCTATCAGGAAAATTATATCCTGGAAGGAATGGGGGGCAGCAATGGCCTCACTTTTTATCAGCCCGTGTTCCTTTCTGTATCGGGTAGTGTATACTCCACCAATTTGGTTTGTTTTCAAAGCGGAGATAGTATCTACTCCCCCCTAAATGGTGACTGCCCATTTCTTGAGTATGTTTCCACTACCCATGCGGTTAGTGAAGAGGTCAGTGTCGTGGTTGCACCAAACCCTACTCAAGGTGTTTTCACCGTATTGGTTGGTGAAACGCTGCGCAATGCGACTTTTATCGCGACGGACTGTTTTGGAAGGAAGCTTCAATCCATATTACTGACCGAGCAGAACACATCTGGACAATTGCCTTCAGAGGGTGTCTATTTTTGGCGTATAGAAAAGGAAGGCCGGGTTATCAGGGCGGGCAAACTCATTTGCGAATGAGCGGCATAGCAAATAACTCTGACAGTGTTTTGGCTTCCAAAAACTGCTGCGTGAGGCGCGATATTTTTCTATACCACATCGGGTATAATCGCTTAAAAAGCAAAATATTTATACCCGATATGGTATGATTTACAGAAGATGATGTATTTTTACACCTTAAAAGGTATAAATAATGTCGTTAAATGAATTTGTAAAAACAAAAAGAAGGGCTTCAAAGCTTACACAGCCCGAGTTGGCGGAGAAAGCTGGTGTCGGGCTACGGTTTGTTCGAGAGTTAGAGCAAGGCAAAGAAACCTTGCGTTTAGATAAGGTAAACCAAGTACTCGGTTTGTTTGGGTACGAAGTAGGTGCGATAAAAACACCCCAAGAATCAAGAGCCAGCAACGAATAGTTTTCACCATGCGAAAGGCAGAAATAAAAATTCATAACCAAACCGCAGGTTGGCTTACGCAGGATGAAAATGGGTATCATTTTGAATATGACCACTCCTTTCTCCAAAGCGAAAAGCCGCAGTCGGTTAGCCTTACTTTGCCCTTGCAGGAGATCCCTTTTACAAGCAAGGTGTTATTTCCATTCTTCGATGGCTTAATACCAGAAGGTTGGTTATTAGATATAGCGGAGAAAAACTGGAAACTAAGTCCTCGTGATCGCATGGGACTATTAATGGCATGCTGTAAAGATTGTATAGGTGCAGTAAGTGTTCACCCCGTAAATGAAGATTAGAATCATGAATAGGTGTTTATACTGTTACTTACCGTTACATGAAAATGAAGTAGATTTTCATGTAAAATGTAGTAAAAAAATATTCGGCCAAGCCATTGTTCCTGAGATGCCATTCAATGAAGACAATATGGAGGAGCTGGCCAGACAGATAATACAGAGTCAAACAACGCTGACTGGTGTGCAGCCCAAATTGTCCTTGCACCTTTCAACCGTGAATCAAGCAAATAATACCAAAAGGTTTACGATAGTTGGTATATGGGGAGGGTATATCTTAAAACCACCTTCAGCCACCTATCCCCAATTGCCGGAAGTGGAAGACCTAACCATGCACTTGGCAACTATTGCTCAGATTCAGGTCGTTCCACACAGTTTAATTCGCCTTGAATCAGGCAATCTGGCCTATATCACTCAGCGCATTGACAGAAAAAAGAAGGAAAAACTGCACATGGAAGATATGTGCCAGTTGACAGAGCATTTAAGCGAGGATAAATACCATGGATCCTATGAACAAATTGCCAAAGCGATTCTGCGGTATTCTGCAAATCCCGGTTTAGATGTGGTCAATTTTTTCGAAATCGTATTGTTCTCTTTCCTTACTGGTAATGCTGACATGCATTTAAAGAATTTTTCTTTGATTCATCAACCAGATATTGGCCCGGTATTATCACCCGCTTATGATTTGTTGGCTACAGTATTGGTGAATCCGGGTGATACTGAGGATGTTGCATTAAGCCTAAATGGAAAAAAGAAAAAGCTAAAAAGATCTGATTTTGTGACTGCATTTAATACACTAAATCTTGAAGAAAAACAACAAGAAAATATATTTAAGAAAATGGAGCGATCAAGAGAAAAGTGGGTGGAGTTTATTGATTGGAGCTTTTTGAGCGCGGAATTTAAGGAAGCCTTTAAATCCTTAATAAACGAAAGGTTCAACAGACTTTCATAAGCCAAAATTACCTACACCATCTCCCTCCAACCCAAAATCACGTCCATCCCCTTCCTCAAAAAATACTCCCTCGTCTCCTCCTCCGACCGCTCGCTCGTTACCAGCACAAAATCCCCACCCCAAGCCCCCAAGCTCTTCACCTCGCCCCAGAAATCGCTGAAATACAAGTCTTTAGCGCGGGGCAGCCCTATTGTTTTACTGACCAAAAGTTCATGTTCTAGCAGAACAGCATCAAGCTCCGCCAGCGTTTTGGCCTCCAAAAACTGCTTCGTGAGCCGCGATATTTTTTCAATGATTTCCGGATTTTTCGATACCTGCTCGCGGTAATGGGCAATGCCTTCGCGGCTGTTTTGCTTTTTGCCCAGAAAGACGAAGTATAGATGGTTTGTCAAGTGTGGCACACCTACAAGGTGTGCCACACTTGTCTTTGGCGTCTCCCCTTCCAAATGATACAATATCGGTCCTTCCGCATAAGCACAGGCAATGTCGTAGCCCGATCCGCCGAGTGTTTCAAAAAGAATCTTGTACGGATCAGCCCCAGCCCAACGCGCCAGTGCAGCAATCAGCGTACTGCTCGTGCCAAGCCCCCATTCGCGCGGAAAATCGTTTTGCGTAAACACACGAAACGATTGATTTTCAATAAAAAAGGAAGAGGTTTGTCGCTGACAGGCGCGGAGTATTTCCGCCAAGGTCACGGCGGTGTTTTCGTCGGAGGAGCTCAAAATTTGGAAATCGGATCCCACGAATTCCGCCTCAAACCAAAGCGAACCATCGGGATTTCGGCTTTGCCAGCTCAGTTTTCCGATGGAATTGCCTGCTTCCACCCACAAGGTTTGTCCAAAACGAACAGGCACAGCAAGCGCCGTTGCGCCATCGAGCACAAAATATTCGCCGGTGAGCAGGAGTTTGCCTTGGGCGCGGGTCTCGAAAAGGAACGCGGATTTCACGGATAGAGCGGATTTATGAACGCGGATCTAACGGATAAAGCGGATTTACGCGGATTTGTTCCATCGTATCAAGATCCACGT
>JACMMM010000176.1 GCA_014379065.1 Saprospiraceae bacterium | reverse complement strand
GTGATGATGCGTATTGGGATATTTAGATATTAGGATATTGGGGGAAGGAATTGGTTAGCGGGATAGTTAGATAAGTTTGAGCGCGTAATAATATCCTAATATCTCAATTTCCCAATTTCCCATCCATCGCCTTTGCTTTTTCAAGCACTTTCGCTTCCAGTGATTTTTTGAATTGTATGATGCGCTGCAAAAGCGCGGGGTCGCTGGTGGCAAGCATTTGCGCAGCCAAAATCCCGGCGTTTCGGGCGGCATTGAGGGCAACCGTGGCTACGGGCACGCCTTCGGGCATTTGGAGGATGGACAGGATGCTGTCCCAGCCATCAATCGAGTTCGAGGATTTGACCGGAACACCAATGACAGGCAAGGGTGAAATAGCCGCTACCATGCCCGGCAAATGCGCCGCCCCGCCCGCACCGGCAATCACGACCCGGATGCCGCGCTCGTGCGCTCCGCTGGCAAATTCGAACATCCGCATGGGTGTGCGGTGCGCCGATACGATGGTCATCTCGAACGGCACCTGGAGTTCGGTGAGGATGTCTGCTGCTTTTTGCATGACGGGCAGATCGGAGTCGGAGCCCATTATGATGGATACCATGTTATTGGTGATTGGTGGACTGGTGATTAGGGTTTTACATCGCACAAACCTTCAACTTTCCCTTCACAAAGTTCGCTTTTTTCATGGCTTCTGCTACTGTATTGGCAGTAATAGTCACATGCCCCATTTTTCGGAAGGGCGAAGTTAGGGCTTTGCCATAAAGGTGGATGTTTACGCCTTCGAGCGCGAGGCATTCCTCCACGCCTTCGTAGCGCACGGGGCCTTTGTGGTCGGGATCGCCGAGCAAATTGAGCATGATGGCCACGGGGGTTTTGGAGGCGGTAGAGCCGAGCGGGAGGTCACAAATGGCACGCAAGTGCTGCTCGAATTGGCTGGTGTGGGCACTGTCAATGGTATGGTGGCCGGAGTTGTGGGGGCGCGGCGCGACCTCGTTCACGAGGAGTTGACCGTCTTTTGTCCAGAACATTTCCACCGCCAGCAAGCCGCAAATATCGAAGGCCCGGATGACGCTTTCTGCCAAGGCTTCTGCCTCGGCTTCGACAAGCCGCGAAATACGGGCGGGACAAAGCAGGAACTCGACCAAATTGGCCTCGGGATGAAAATCCATTTCGACAGCGGGGAAAATGGCCACTTCGCCCTGCGCGTTTCGCGCGGCCACAATGGCGATTTCGGTTTCGATCGGGGCAAGCACTTCGGCGAGGCAAGGGCCGGGCAAGAGTTTTGTTTCCAAATCTTCCAGTGTTCGGAGAATGGCCACGCCTTTGCCGTCGTAACCTGCAGTGCGCGTTTTTTGAACCAGTGGCAATTTCCAGGCCCCTGATTCGATGGCTTTCTTCAAACTTTTTTCGTCTTCAAAAATCTCAAAATGCGCGGTAGGAATATCGTGCTCGCGGTAAAATTCTTTTTGCAGGCCCTTGTCCTTGATGATGTCGAGGGCGCGTGGACTAGGGTGTACGATCTTGCCCAATCGCTCCAATTCCTGGAGGGCGTCGGTGTTGACGTGCTCGATTTCGATGGTGAGCAAATCCTTGTCGCGGCCAAAGGCCAGCACCTCGTCGTAGTTATTGAAATCGCCCACCGTGAAGCCCGTGCAAACTTGGCTTGCGGGGGCCTCCGGCGTAGGGTCGAGGCAGAAGGTTTTAAAATCCCAGTTGGCGGCGGCGAGGGCCAGCATTTTGCCGAGTTGGCCGCCACCGAGGATGCCGATTTTTTGCGTGGTGGAAAACATGGCGCGAAGGTAGCACCGTGGCCTACTCCTCTATCATCTTCTTCGCCGAATTTCTCCAGGCTTCGCGCAGTTCCCGGCTCTCCAGCGCCTGCTTAAATTGGGCCTTGGCTTCTTCCTTTCTACCAAGTTGCTGTAGGCCAAAGCCTTTGTAGTAATTTATTTCCGAACTGTGCTCAGGCATTTGGAGCGCCAAATCAAATTGCTGAATGGATTCCTCATAGCGGTTTAGTTGCAAAAGGCACATTCCCTTAAAAAATGGGCGATTGAGCGCTTTGCTCTTTTCCAAAGCCTCGGCGTATGCTCCTTTTTTATAGCGGGAAATGGATTCTTTCCAGATGCGCTCGTCATTTGAGGAAGCTGCTGTTCCGCGTACCTGTTGTTCCATAAACGGGTAGTCCACGAGCCCCGCTATTTCGGCGGGTTTGGCTGGAGGAACAGTTTTAAACCAATTTTCTCCAAACAAAAAAAACAGCGCACTGGCCAAAACGGCAAGGGCAACGATCCATTTCAAACTGGACGTTCGTCTTTCTTTTCGGTCGCTCGACGCCGTCACCTTTTCCCAGCGATTGAGGTACTCCCGATCCTGATAGGCCTGGAGCAGTTGTTTTTCTTTTTTATTCAGTTCGGATGCAGGAAACTGATCCTCTTCATGATTGCTTATAGACTTCATTGTATTGCATTTTTTAGATTAGTAAGTAGCTTGTGACAGAAAGAGTTTGCGCAGTTTTTCCACGCATCGGTGCTTGTCTTGCTTGGCGGAGGCCAGGTTTTTCCCAATCAAGGTTGCAATCTGTGCGTGTGGCAAATCATCGTAATAATAGCCTTTTAGCACCATTTGGCATTTCTCGCAAAGTCCCGACCAGGCTTGCGCAAACATCGAAAACTCCTCTTCCGTGTATTGTGTCGCATTGTCTTCTGTCAGGTCTTCTGAAAAGCGCTCAACCGAGATCTCCAGGTTGTTTTTCCGTTTTTTCAAATAGGTTGTTGTGACCATTCTGGTGAAATAAGCCTCCAGATTGCCATAGGTGACTTTTCGGGCCAACAATAATTTTCTGAAATCCAGCAAAGTGTTCATCACTACATCCTTCGCGTCTTGTTCGCCTACGGAATAGTGGTACATCAAATGCCGCGTACCGCGCTTGTACTGCGACACAAACACCTGCTCAAAGAGGCGCTCATCTCCCGCTTCCAGTCCGTCGAGCAAGGCTTCAAACAATTTGGCATCCATGCCAAAATTTTTCTCTTTCAATGCTGCTATAGAAGCGGGGGCCTCTGTAAAAGAAGTCTGCATATCTGCGCTGTAGGTTAAACTGAAAGCATCCATGCCAAAGATATTATTAAACGGTGAAAAAAAAATTCGTGCAACATTCGATTTTTTAAAACAGTGATAATCAACACTTTAAATTTTTGATTTACGACTCTGCATCCTAGCTCATCTATCTAATACCGATCCATACAAAAGGTGACACGGGGCGGAAGAATATTTTTTTGGGCTGTCACCTTTTTGGGCTGGGGAACTTAAATCGGCAACCAACACAACCGACAAAATTGGAACCAAGCAGACCACCATTGCAATGGACCTAAGCCGAAAGATTCCCAAAGTAACGCTCATACTTTTCCAAAACCGAGCGCGGAGGATGCCGAAACGCCGTGAAGTGAGTAGGCAACCAATGTCACTTTTCAAATTTTTTACAATGAAAAAGTTAGCACTTTTTTCCGCCCTGTTCGCCCTGACCGTCACCTTGTTTTTTGTGG
>JACMMM010000175.1 GCA_014379065.1 Saprospiraceae bacterium | reverse complement strand
GCGCCCACCGACTGCGCGCAGTCTTCCATAACGCGTATGTTGTGCTTTTTGGCATTGCCCCTTTGCAACTCAAATCGAAGGTGGCGAGCAGTTATGCTTCCGGTTTCACGTTCCCGCACGAGATTTATGAGACCAAAGAAAATTTGCTTAAAAAGATAAAGGTGTTTCTCGCTGGGGGGCTAGCCGAAGAACTCGTTTTTGGCGATGCAAACGCTACCGTGGGCCGCTCCAACGACCGCGAGCACGTGACCATGCTGGCTATGGACTACATCCGCCGCCATGGCTTCGACGAGCGGTATCAAGCCAATTACACGCTGGAGTATGGCTTTTCGATGGACAAAAATGCGACTGACAAAGACGTGGAGGCCATGATTGCAGGCATCGTAAAAGAAACTCGCGCCTTGCTCGCCAAACACCTTGATTTTCTGCTTGATCTATCTCGCGTGCTCAAGGAAAAAGGCAGTATGGATGCCAAAGACGTGGCGGAAGTGGCCGCCCGGTTCAACCTTCCGGCAGCCATTAAAGAGGAAGGTTACCTGCATTTGCCGGATTATCAGGAGAAGTTGGGTTAAATTGGAAGATGACAATGTAATCGTCAATCAGCAATCAAAATAAAAGCAAAGAATTCCCGGAATTTAGATTGACACTTACCTCCTCCAAAATTTTCCTTGCCCACTCCGCGCCAATCCGCGTAACAATTTTTACTTTTGCAACACTTTTTGCCAACGGTCGCCTAGACATAGCTTCGACGCGCACCTTTTTTTCACCAAACCATCACCATTAATTGGCATTCAAACCTTATCGGCCTAAACCTCCCGGCGGCGCTCGCCCTCCCGGTTCTCGCCCAGGTGGGCCTCGTCCATTCAACCGCGGCCCACGCCCCCCAGAGCACAACATCAACAATTTTATTCGCGCCAACGAGGTCCGTCTCATTGGCGACAACCTTGAAGAAATAAGCGTAGCGGCGGGTCAGCCCGTCGAACCCGGCGTTTACCCCACTTCAAAGCTCCAAAAATGGGCAGAAGAACTGGCACTTGATTTGGTGGAAATAACCCCCAATGCCGTGCCGCCTGTGGTGCGGATCGTGGACTACAACAAATTCCTTTACCAGAAAAAGAAGCGCGAGAAGGAGCTGAAAGCCAACGCGGTAAAAGTGGAATTGAAAGAAATCCGCTTCGGCCCGGAGACCGGCGAGCACGATTTTGAATTCAAACTGCGCCACGCCAAGAGTTTTCTTTCGGAGGGCAACAAGGTGAAAGCTTATGTCCAGTTCCGCGGTCGCGCCATCGTTTTTAAAGAGCGCGGCGAACTTTTGCTCCTGCGTTTTATGAAAGAACTGGAAGAACACGGCTCTGCCGACCAGTTGCCACGTCTGGAAGGGAAAAGGATGCACGTCATTCTTTCGCCTAAAAAAGGGCCGGTAAAAAAGAAAGAGCCTGCTCCTTCAGCACAACCTTCGAAACCGTCAACCTCAGCTACGCCAGAGGCACAGGTATCGGCACCGCTGCCCCCACCTGCTGAGACAGAATAATAAACAATTTTGGCACTTTCCTTTTGTGTTTTGCTGAAGAATTGTACTTTTGCGCTCCGTTTTTCAAACAGATATTTTTGTCATGCCTAAAATGAAGACCCACTCCAGCGCCAAGAAGCGTTTTTCGGTGACTGGCAAGGGGAAAGTGAAGCGCAATCGCGCTCGTATGCGTCACTTGATGCGCAAAAAGACGACCAAAGCCAAGCGCCACTTGCGCGGCGGTGTAATCGTTGACAAAACCGAACACGCACGCATCGAGCGTCTGCTCGTCATCTAAAACCGTTGGTTGGTTGTACGCTCAACCACTTCGGTAACCACGATGCTCGCAAAGGCGGGCATTTTTCCATTCACATTTTTTAACGAGGACATTGGTTAAAAGAGCAGGTTAGAAGTAGCAGTGGGCAGCAGCAGTTAGCAGGAATCAAAAACTGTATCCTCTTTCGCTAAAGTTAACGCAGGTAAAACTGCCAACTATCAACTGCAAACTGCCAACTGAAAAACCGCCCCGGTGTCGCACTAGAAAATCTTTTTCATGCCAAGAGCAACAAACAACCCGGCCAGCCGCGCTCGCCGGAAGAAAATCATGCTAGCCGCCCGAGGTTTCTTCGGTGCCCGCTCCAAAGTTTACACCGTAGCGAAGAACGCGCTCGAAAAAGGCTGGCAGTACGCCTACCGCGACCGCAAATTCAAAAAGCGCATTTACCGTCGCCTTTGGATTGCCCGTATCAACGCCGCTGTGCGCCCGATGGGCATCAATTACAGCAGTTTCATCCACCTGCTCAGCCAAAAAGGCATCGGCCTCAACCGCAAAGCACTGGCGGATCTCGCGCTCAATCACCCCGCCACATTCAAGGCCGTGGTAGACGCTTCCACAGCAAAAGGATAACTCGGCTTCGGCCAGTAGAAAATATGACGGGGAATCAGCGTGATGCTGATTCCCCGTTTTTGTTTTGATCGAAAGGTGGCGCCCCATGCAATTATTCCACCCCCTTCCACCATTCCGAAAAAACCTGCGTTTCGGAGTCTAAATCCGACTTTTCTCCTATCATGGGATGCAGAAAAGGTATACCCAAGGATTTGCTGGCCGCAGCCACCCGGATGATGGGATCGTCCCAAGGGTGGTTGGCGATCTCGAATTTGGCCCAATGGACTGGGAGCAGCCGTTTGGCCCGCAAATCCTGGGCAGCTTGCGGCACCTCTTCGGGCATCATGTGGATGTATTTCCAGTTCTTGTCGTATTGCCCGCATTCCAGAATAGCAAGGTCAAACGGGCCATGTGCCTTGCCAATGTCAGCAAAGTGCGTACCGTAGCCGCTGTCGCCACCCATAAAAATCCGCTTGCTGGGCGTTTGCAAGACAAATGAAGTCCACAGCGCCTTGTTGCGCACAAAGCTTCGACCTGAAAAATGCCGGGCTGAAGTCGTGTGGACCACAAATCCTTCACCCAAGGGTATCGTCTCGTTCCAGTCTTTTTCGATAATTTTGGAAGCATCATAGCCCCATCGCTCGCAATGTGCCCCGGTGCCCAGACCGCAAATCACCTGCCCGATTTTGGGCTTCAGCAATAGTATGGTTTGGTGGTCAAGATGGTCCCAATGGTCGTGCGAAATGAATAAAAAATCAATTTCAGGAATATCAGCAGCGGTGTACACGTCGGTTCCTTTGAAACTTGGCGTCGTAAACCGAAACGGCGAAGCGGCTCCGCTCAGCACCGGGTCTACCAGCATCCGTTTGCCATCTATCTGCATGAAATACGAAGAGTGGCCAAACCACACCAACACGTTTTCGTCCTGATGGAGCGTATGCAAATCGGTTTTCACCGTGGGAAATGGGCTTGTCGGTTTCGTTCTTTCTTTCTCTGCGAACAGAAACTTGCGTATTACCTCAAAATAGCCCACGCCCTCGGTGAGATCGGGCGTATGGCTGAGGTTTTGAAATTTTCCGTCACGAAAGTTTGGCGATTTTTTTGCCCGCTCGAAACGCTCGCCAGAAGGTGTTTTTCCAAATTTAGGTAGTTGGACGTAAGCATAAACGACCCCAATCAAGGTCAGTAGGACAAGGATAATCAGCATCAATTTTGGTGTTTTTACTAAATCAAATCCGCGACAAAACGTGCTACACCTTTTAATGTTTAGCAAAAACGCTGCTCAACAATCTCAACTCCTCAACAATCTCAACTCCTCAACAACCTCAACGCTGCGCGTTAATCCCTGCCATTGTCTCGCTAAATCACACAATAAAATGGCGCATTGGCGCGAGCACAGAAAAAAAAACGGCCAACATATAGATACCCAGAAACATCTGACCTACTTTTGCTCGCAGATAAGATCGGCTTCGAACAAATCAGGTTGTAAAATACCCATGATGCATCGCCGCCGTTCCTGATCCGCAGCCCCCTCAAACTTTTCATCCCCATAAAATGCTCCCGACCTAATGACCAATTTTGCCTCTATCCCCAATCTGAATGGCCTGATAGATAGTTTGCGAGAAAAACGATGCATCCTAATGTTAGGGCCTCGGATTGCCACCGTCCATCACGAAACACACGGGGAAGTACCCATTATGGAAGGCTTGTCGCTCAAGCTGGCGAGCGAGCTGGAGGAAAGGAAAGTGTCCTTCGATAAATCCGCCGAACGCAACCTCGCCTATATCGCACAGCTCTATCTCCGGGAGCGCCGCATCACCAGCGACGACCTGCGAAAAAAAGCCCAGGAATACATTGATGAGCAAGCCCACGACCAGATTCCAGAAATATATCTGGAACTGGCAAAGCTGCCTGTTCGGGTCATTGTCAACACTACACCCGACGACTTTATCGTGCGGGCGCTGCGTGCTGTAGGAAAAGATCCCATTTCCGTTCCTTTCAACTTTGAGGTGCCGACCGGCAGTGCCCGCACTGGCCTAAAGGAAGTCAAAACCGATAATGTGACCGTGGCCAAACCTCTGGTATTCAACCTATTCGGCACAACGGAAGACCTAAGCACTTTGGTCATTACCGATAAGGATCAAACCTCATTTGTGCGCAATGTTATCAGCGGCACATCGAAGATTCCGGAAAACATCCTCAGTTTTTTCAATGCCCGGAATGCTTTTCTTTTTTTCGGATTCAATCTGGAAAATTGGCAATTCCGGATGGTACTTAGGTCCCTACTGCAGACGGAACAACAGACGGAGCAACCCTTTACGCTTTCACCGCAGAGCGACAATTATCCAATTAGTGAAGTGACGAAATCCTATCTTCGGGATGAATTCAACTTTTGCTTCGTTGAAGCGCGAATGCGCGAATTTGCCCAGCATATCGGCACTTTGGCCAGCAGCTTCGATACAGATAAGGTTTATTTTTCCTGTAGCGAGGAAGACCTTCCAGAGGTGAGCAGACTGATGCGGGTATTCAGCTCTCTGCGCAACACGAATGCCAATCTGGAGCTCTGGCACCGCGGCTTGATCGCCCCCGGCGGAGACATAGCCGCTCAGATGCGCGAGAAACTAGAAAAAGCCAATCTCATAGTACCCTTGCTCAGCATCGGTTACTTGTCCGACGTCAACGAGAAAACCCAGATGGCAGAAGAATTTGGCATGATACAGGAAATGCACCGCCAGGATAAGGCCATGGTGGCGCCTGTATTGCTAAAATCCTGTCTTTGGGACGAGATTCCTTTTTTCAGCAATCTCCAACTCTTGCCCGAAGACCCCAACCCCAAAGTGGTTTTTGCAACTGGAACGGATCATGACGAAAATGAGGCTTGTAACACGGTGGTGCGAGCCTTCAGAAAACGATTTTTATGAATACCCAAACTACTCAGTATCGTTACCCTGGAACCCGTTCCTTCGAGCGCGAAGAACAGGACATTTTCTTTGGTCGCAGCGAAGAGACCCGTCGGCTTTTCGCCCAAGTGAACGTGGAGCCTCTGGTCGTGCTATTTGCCAAGTCGGGTATCGGCAAAAGCTCGCTCATCAACGCAGGTCTGATACCCGTACTCGACCTGGATGCTTATTTGCCCATTAAAGTTCGGTTTCAAAATACGGCCGTTCTCCCTGTGGATGCGCTGAAAGAAAGCCTGAGCCCCTATTTGGACGAATCACTGTTGGCCAAATACAGCGACCCCAAACAGTCCGGGTGGTGGGAATGCCTGCGTGCCTCCCACTTTGAACGCTATGGAGAACCCGCCATTCCAATGCTGATTCTTGATCAATTCGAGGAGTTTTTCGAACACCCGAAAGCAGCCCAACTCGATTTCATCCTGGATCTTGCTGATGTGGTGTCTCAAAGGCTGCCCAACCGGGTACGCGAGCACCTACTGAACATACCCATCGAAGAACGCAGCGATGCCGATATGGACTGGCACGAGCCACCATCGCTGAAAGTGCTGATCGCCATACGGTCCGACCGCCTCAGTCTGCTCAATCAACTCAGCGTTGAAATGCCCCGGATCTTTGATAAACGCTTCGAGCTATTGCCCTTGCAGCAGCTTCAGGCCCGTGATGCTATCGCAGCGCCTGCTGCCCTGCCCGATCCCGGATTTGCCACCCCGCCTTTCGAATTCACCGAAACGGTCATGCACCTTATCTTGGACGAGTTGACCGACAAAAACGAAACCATCGAATCCTTTCAACTCCAACTCGTTTGCCAGCACCTCGAAACGCTATTAGAGCAACGGATTGAAGCGGGCGAGGTAATGGCTCCCTATCAAATTGATGAAACATATTTAAGTAAGGAAGAAGACATTCAGGCTATACTGGAAAACTATTACGATCGGGCAATCAACGCCTTGCCAAAAGCAGATCGCCGCATCGCCGAAGAATTTATTGAAACAGGGCTAATCGTTAGTGGGCGCCGGGTGAGTGTTACCGAGGGGGTAGAACAAGAGCACTATGGCATACATCCTAGGCTGCTAAGCGCACTCATTAACAGCCGCTTGCTGCGCGTGGAAAACACGCACCTCGGACGAAGTTTTGAAGTCAGCCACGATGCACTAGTGCCTGCCATCCTGAAATCATACGAAAAAAGAAAACACCTGGAAGATGCTGAAGCTGCCGAGAAAACCCGCATAGAACGAGCACAAGAGATGGCTGAAGAACTCGAACGGCGCACCCAGTCTGAACGTTTGGAATACGAAAAACGAAGGCAGCGGCAGGCACGGAAATACGCCATTGCCGCTTCATTGCTAGCTTCTATGGCCATTGGCACTTCGGTTTATGCCTTCAAACAAAGTAGCTTAGCTGAACAGCAAACCAGACTGGCACAACAGGAAAAAAGGAACGCCGAAAAAACAGCGGAAGAACTGACGGCAGCCAATGCTGAAATCATGAACAAGGAAATGGGACGGATCACGGCACTACTCAGCCTGCACGCCGTCAAAACACGCATTTTTCTGAATGCCAAGGAACCCTACATGGCTCGGCAGGAACTGATATATACGGACAGTTTAATGAAAGGGGCGGATAGGCCGGAATGGTATGAAACAGCAGAAGTTGAAATAAAAAGACTGGAAGACAACCTTAATAAAAGCAAAATACGATGAAAACTTTTTGTTTGTTCGCCATCCACCTATTAATGCCTGTGCTGTTCACATATAGTCTGAATGCACAGAATCAAGGCCCATGTAAGGATTGCGACTGCTTGTCCGTCAAAGCCGCCAAAAAAGAAAAGGAAGGATCTTATGCGGATGCCTTCCGGCTATACCAAGCATACAGCATGTGCGCGCCGCCCGAAAAACAAATCCAGGCTTCACAAAAAATTGACAGGCTGCAAACCTTGTTGGTAAAACAAAGGGACGATGCCAAAAAGTATGCAATTGAGGCCCAGAAAGCCGAAAGAGCGGAAGAGGATCTAAGAAAGATTGCTGAGGGTCAGACTGGAGAGGCTCTAAAACAACGTCAGCAAGCCCTCCAAAAAGCCCGAATCGGACACAACAGAGCAAAGGTTCAGGAAACCAAAACACAAGATGCCAGCTTAGCCATTAACATTGCCGCGCGATCTGCCGAGGCTAACCAAGCCGATGGCGAAGCTCAGGAATTGTTGCGCGACATGGTTAGCGACACCGCCCTCTACTACTATCGAAGCGTTCCGTTCGTAGGTATACCTGATAATCCCAAAATCGGTCTTTCACCTGATGGGAGCAGACTCCTGGCGGCGGGAAAAGACAGTGTAGTTCGTTTTTACGACCCTTATACAGGCTTAATATCTGATTCTTCTGGACGTCTTCCGGGTTATATAGTTCAATTTCAATTTGCAGAAAAAGCCGATGCCGTGCTGATCTATGGGTCGCATTGGGCGGCCTTGTTGGATTTTCAGGGGAAGGTTATATCTCAATTTGTCTCGCCAAAAAAAGGTAGCGCGGTGGCCATTTCACCCGATGCTACACAATGGGCTTTTGGTGATTTTGAAGGAACGGTTTACTGGAGAAACAGCGATTCGCTGGCTACGCTGCGCAATAAATTGGTCACGAGAGCCGACCGGATCAATAGTCTGACTTTTTCGCCTGATGGCATGAAACTGGCTGTTTGCACCCCGGATAGCACAATAATATTCCAGTCAGATAGCATGCATACAGTGCAGTTAATCAACAGAAAAAGGATCGGAGCCAGATTTTGTGTCTTTAGCACTACTGGAAATGAGTTGCTGCTTGTCGGAAATGACAATACCCTGCGTATATGGAATATTCCTAGGAAAGATATAGCTGAGCTGTCGGGGCCGGAAAAAAACGAGATCGAAAATGTGACATATCTCAATGCGGACTCCTTTTTCGTACAATTAAAAACGGAAGGCCCTACACTACGTAGCCCTTCCTGTTCGCCCCACAGAGTATTCAACCGTCGTCCTGACGAAGTCCAGCAGGGCTGGTTGGCTGGCCAGGGGGACAAACGGGTCGTCGTGATAGTTTCCGAGGCAAGAGCCTCGACAACTAGGATTCGGGTGTTCAATCGCGATGGCACTTACCGCACGGCTTTTCAAGTGCCGAACAAGTTTGGAACACTACGTTGTGTTCATTTCGACCCTGCACGGGGTTTGGTTTTCATTTTCCAAGACCGAGACAAGTTGATCACGGTTGTTTTCAACAATAAGCACTACCAAACCCTTTTTACCGGACCTGAAAAACCATCAAAAAATGTAGTTGACCCGTTTCTCGGTTTTTTGCCCGATAAGAATATCCTATTTGGCGTTTTGCCCCAACTGGATCATGCTATTCTGGTTGATGTTTCCGGCAAAATAAAAGATCTGGAATATCCAGAACTTAAGGGCGCCAATCTTCCTCAAGGAATAGCCTTGCATCCTCACTTGATGCTTAGCTACTACAAGCATGATCATAATTTGGCGCTTTGGAGGACTGACGGTGTTTTATTCGAGAGGTTTTATGATCGGGAGCATCCTATCGAACACGCTTTTTTCTCTCCAGACCACAGTCAGGTATTGACCTCGCACCAAGACCATTCCCTGAAAGTCTGGAACTGGAACAGCAATCAACTTGAGGTCATAGATAGAGATAGTGCCTCCACTGTGACGTGTTTTGATATGTCGGCCAATGAACGCCGCTGTGCTGTGGGGTTCGCCGACGGCAGAATCAGGCTCCTACGATTAGGCCCACCCTCCACGATTATCTTGCCAGAGCCTGTCAAAGCAAAAAAAATCATTTTTTTCCCAAAGACGGATTCGCTCTTGGTGTTGACCAGTGAGGGAGAGGTATTGCTTTGGAGCTGCCGCGATACCCGAAAACCTTTAAACCGCTGGAGAGGCTCTTATGATCCTAAAACCAAACAAAGGAACACTTGGGACGATCTGGCACTGTCCCCCGATGGAAATTATCTTTTGCTTTGGGGGAAGCGTTCCGCTCATACCCTCCTTTGCAATCTTGGCACCACAACAGAAATCAAACTGCCATCCAAATCTACCAATGTCGCAGCTTTTTCGCCCGATGGAAAATTTGTCCTGACAGGAAGCACCGGCAGTACTTGTCGCCTTTGGGATATGAATGGGAACGGGCGAGCAATCTGGAAGGGCCACAAGGAGGGCGTACAGAGTCTGGCTTTTTCTCCAGGTGGCAAATATGCCGTCACACTGGACGGTAAAGGGACTGTACTGGCCTGGGATTTGCCGGAAACCATGCTGGCGGAAAAAATAGAAAGTTTTTCGATGGACGATTTGGCCGTGGGAGGATTTATACCCGAACCTCCGGAAGCGCGTGAGCTCAAGCGTTCGGATGCATTGCTAGAATCCGCCAACAATTTTTTGCGCTTAGGTGATACCGAAACAGCCCATTATTTATTTGATCGTCTGGTGCGCGAGTCCTTAGACGAATCAGCAGAGATATGGTATCCCTGGTATCTGACCGGTGAGCAGAAAACAGCCGACTGGGAAAGAATGTTGACCCTCAGTCAATCTTCGCTGTTCGCCATCGCAGAAGCGTTCAAATCTATCCGGGAATACGGAAAAGCGCACCTCCTGTATATTGAAATGTTGCAAAAACCGGATTCAGTGCTCGTACGCGACATCTTGCAGGGTTATCTCGAGATTTGCCCTTTAGCGGGTGAAAAAATTGACGCCAGCTTGCCCGTGTTTGACAAGGAAGACGACCCCAAGATTCTGGGTGATTACGCCAACATTTTCAAAGCCAACAACCAAGAGGATTTTGCCCGAGTTTTATTTAAACGTGCCGTTAAAAAAGCAAAAACTCCCCAGACTTTGGCTGGCCTTTTGAGTGTTGAGGCAAAGGACCCTGCCATTTATCAGCGCATATTGGACGAGGCCAGAAAAATGCCTGATGACCAAAAACTGGAATTGGTATATGAACTCATGGGCGAAGAACGCTTTGATTTGGCTGACACCATTTGTAGGGATCTCAGCAAAACCGCGCTTCGCCCACAAGCGTACATGGCACTTTATGAAATCAGCCTGCGCACTAAGGGAGAACGGCCTTTTGATACGAAACTGTTCCTGAATTCAGACCCCAAAGCGTTGCGTTATTATGTGGACTATCTTGAAAACCAAGCAGGCCCCGACCTTCGCGATACTTTACAACAAAAATTGGAAGAAAGTGGGCAAGGCAATTCTTCCGATTATATAGAACTCTATCAAAACGGCACTTTGGGATTCTCTGACTTGCTCGAAGTCAGCGACCCCGATTATTTGCGCGATTTTGCTGTCTATTTTTCGTCCCAACCTTTCCTAACAGATGACTACTGTGATAAAGCTGAATACTATCGGCAAGCAACCATCATCAGCGAATCCCTGCTCAGCAAAACGCACGACGAAACGGATAGCCTTGACATAGTAGACCTTTACAACAATGTGGGATGGTACCTGCTCCTGTGTGGTAAATTCGAAGATGCAGGAGTTGCCAT
>JACMMM010000174.1 GCA_014379065.1 Saprospiraceae bacterium | reverse complement strand
TGGATATTTTGCAGTTGGGCGACACCATTGCCCTGGATTTTTCGGTACAAGCCGTGTATGAGTGTCCGCTGCTGGATGTGGACTTGTCTACGCCCTATATGCGCCGCTGTTATGAGAACACCTACTATGTTCGCTATTTCAATTACGGCACGGCTGCCGCGCCCAATGCGCTGATTTCTATTGTATTAGATCCATTCTTGACGGCTACGGGGAGCAATTTGCCCTACACCCAATCGGGCGACACGCTGTTTTTTTCGGCGGGACAAGTGGAATCGCTGGAAGGCGGGAATTTCCAATTCACGGCCATTTTAGACTGCGATAGCACGGTACTGGGGCAAACACACTGCACGGAAGCGCATATTTTCCCTGACTCGCTTTGCTACGACATCAACCCCGAATGGGACGGCGCGCACCTCGAAGTGGACGGTATTTGCATGGGCGATTCGGTAATCTTGACGATTACGAACACGGGGCTGGGAATGCAAAGCACCGTGAATTACATCATCGTCGAGGATCAGATTATGTTCAAACTCTCGACGCTGCAATTAGCAGCTGGGCAAGACACGAGTTTCGTGCTATACCCCGGAGGCTCCACGTTGACGATCATTGTAAATCAAACCCACGGCCACCCCGGAGATAACCAACCCATTCTGGTGATAGAAGGCTGTGGCGGCTTCCCGTTCAGTACGGGATACGCGCTGCAATTCCCACAAAACGACGGCGATTTTAGTACAGACATCGAATGCCGCCAAAGCATTGGCTCCTTTGATCCGAACGACAAAGTAGGCCTGCCGGAAGGCGTGAGCGAGCAGCACGTCATTGCGCCGGAAACGACGATTGAATACCTGATTCGTTTTCAAAACACGGGCACCGACACGGCATTTCGCGTTGAAATACGCGACACGCTCCCGCTTTCGCTGGATTTGGCCACTTTCCGCCAAGGTGCAAGCAGCCATCCATACCAATTGGGGATCAGCAGTTTTGGGGCGCTTAGTTTCGTTTTTGACCCTATTGCGTTGCCTGATTCGGGCGCAAACTGGGCGGCCTCTCAAGGTTTTGTAAAATTCAGCATTGCACCCAAAAAAGGTATCACGCTTGGCACGACCATTGAAAACCGAGCCTCCATTTACTTCGATCAAAACACAGCTGTCTTAACCGCACAAACCCTGCATACCCTGGGAAACCCATTCCAATACCTGATAACACCCGTTACCGAACCTGTAAACACAAACGCTGCAGTTGGGGCGCTTTTGATCGCTCCAAATCCTACGCTCGGAAACACAATGGTCAGCCTCGCCCAGCCCCTCAAAAGCGAGGGGCTGCGGCTCGGGTTGTTGGACGCGCTGGGGCGGGAGCTTAAGAAATTGGGATATTGGGATATTTCCAAAAATCTCAATCTCGACTTGGGCAATTTGCCAGCGGGGGTTTATTTTTTGGAATTAAAAAGTTTGGAAGGAAAAGTGATAGCCAGAGGAAAAGTGATGAAAATGTAGGGATTGCCCCGAAAGACCGAATGAAAACCCGTTATTGCCAGCTCTAAAAAACCTTTTTTCATCAGATCAAACGATGTATCCAAGTTCAAAAATTTTAATCGCCATGAACAAGCTCGTCTGTACGCTAATCCTTTTTTGGGCGACTGGTCAACTTTTTGGGCAAAGTTGCGCCAATCTGAACACGCCCACCGCAATTGCCGATTCGTGCCAAAACGCACCGTTATTGTGCGGGAATTATTTGGAAAACTACTGCGGCACCAATGCCGGTTTGACCAATGATGCCTTTGGGCTCAGCAGCGGTTTCTTGCGTTTTGCGCCTTGTGAGACCAATATTAAATTGCAGTTTAGTGTGTCGAACTGCGCTGCGGGCGATACGGGTTTGGTGTTCCGGCTTTATACTGAAACGTGTATCGCAAACCCCGTGCTTGCTTCGGTTACGGTTTACGAAAACATGTCAGGCACCATGGCAGTCAACAACTTGCAGGTGCTTAATAATTACCTTTTAGCCGTCAGCGGCGTACAGGGTAGTGCGTGTGAGTTCAATATTCAAGTTATAGAGGGCATTGGAACAGCATTGCCAGGGCCTGCGGATTGCAATTGCGATGGTGGTGGCGTCGAAGGGCCAGACCTTATATATTCGTATGAACCCGTAACCTATAGCATTGGAGCCCCCAGTTGTTTTTTAAATTTTGGCACACCCATTGTGGGCAACGGTGAATACTGCCCGCCCGCCAGCGCTTGTCCCGTTTCTCTGGATTCCATTGTGGTGGTATGGCACATCCCATCTGTGGCGCACTTTGTGGGCGATAGCACCGGCACAACTGTTGTAATTCAACTCAACAGTGATTACTTCGGCCTGGATACGATGCGCTTCGATACCGTTTGGGCAAATTGGCATTTGGTCACTACAGAACCGATGGATCCGCTTGCTTTTTGTGAATGCTCGGTCGTAAATTGTGCTAGCGGAGATATTCCAAAACCCATCCTCATCTGGCGTGAAACCATTGAATATGCTTGTGAACTCACTTGTATGCAGCCTACTTGTACGATAGATGGAATCACCTACGATACACCCGGGGTCTATACTTATGAATCACCACCAGGTGTGTTCGTGGAAGTGACGATTACTAAAGAAGAGCATGATCCTTTGGTGCCCGATAAAACCATCTGTGTGGGAGAGACTGCATCCTTGGCAGTTACGAATTTTGACCCCAATTATAACTATGAATGGAGCACCGGGGAGACCGGTTCTGCTATTTCCGTTACGCCCATCACGACTACTTCATACACGGTTACAGCCCGCAACCCCAATGACACCTGTGTGTACACAACGACCGTTTTAGTCACGGTTTTGCCCATTGACACAACGGATATCGGCCAAGTCGGGGCCATTACTTGCACCAAACCATGTTTTATTTACCTGGGTATAGATTATTGCATTCCAGGGGAATACATCGTTCCTGTTGACAGTTGCAGCAGCAACATATTTCAAATTGGTTTTGAAAAAGACACCATCAATCTTGGGGAAGTTGGGAAAATAACCTGTGCTCAAAACTGCGTAACTTACAATGGGACGCAGTATTGCCAAGGGGGGATTTACAGCCTTTCGGACAGTTGCACCATTCGGCTTTTCAGCATTGGAGAAGAAATTGATCCGCCCGTTTGTTCCACCGTGTTCACGGACTGTTTGCCAAGCAATACCCATTTCAGGGTCAGTTTTTTGATCACGGGCCTGCCACCTTACAAGGTAGATGGCAACTCCCTTGGAGGCAACTATTTCCTTTCTGACCCACAGCTCAATGGAGAGCCGTATGCTTTCATTGTGGAACAGACCAATGGCTGCCAAACGGTGGTAAGCGGCACTTACGATTGTGCCCAGTTTTGCATCAGCAATGCCGGCAAACTCTCTCCAGAAATACTTCACGGTTGCGCGGGACAGGATTCAGTACAAGTTCAATCGCTAGAGATGCCCACGCTCGCCCCGGGCGATGTCCAGGATTTCGTGCTCCAAACCAATGATGGCATGGTGCTCGCACACAACGCCATGGGCAATTTTGCCTTCGACCCAGCCACTATGGTGCTTGAGGAAATATACCTGGCCATCCGCAACGTTGGCCCACCCGACACCAACGGCATGCCTGATTTTGCCAATGCCTGCACCGACACCAGCAATACCCAGCCGGTCGTTTTTCATGCCTTGCCTCGGGTGGCGGTCAGTGGCGACTCCAGCCTTTGTGAAGGTGGCATGTTGATCCTCACCGCAAGTGGGGCAGATACCTACGTTTGGAACGAGGGATCTACGGGCGCTATCTTAGAAATTCAAATTGTGGAAGAGATTCACGAAGGCACTTATTCCGTTGTGGGCACCGATGTGCATGGATGTTCGGGGGAAGATTCGTCGGCCGTCGTAGTTCGCCCTCAACAATCAGAAGGCTGCTGCCGACCTCAATTGCCCAACGCCTTCACGCCCAATGGCGATGGCGCGAACGATTCTTTTATTCCCATCCTGCCAGATTGCAACAAGTTGGAGTTTGCCGAAATGCGCATCTATTCCCGATGGGGGGAATTGGTGTTCCAAAGCAGCGACAACGGCGAGCGATGGGACGGCAACAGCCCGAATGGAGCGCCCGCCAGTTCAGACACTTACGTTTTCACATTCCGATACCGGTTGGAAGGCGACGAAGAAAAGACCCAAAAGGGTGAAGTAACATTACTACGTTAAAGGGAATTCAAATGTTGGGCGCCGATGAAACATCGGCGCCCAATTTATTTTGGGGGGCAGAATACTCTTGTCACCTTTTTATGGGATTGCGTAGTGTGAGAACTTGCCGTTCTTTTGCAATCTAAATGCTCCCAATCTTATGCGACTCCTATTCCCATTCCTCCTCCTCTTTTTTGTTCAAAAAATATCTGCCCAAATCTGCAATTACCTCGCCTACGACGGCTTTGCTCATTCCGCTAATACCCCTCTTGAAGGTCTACAGGGCGGAAGCGGCTGGCTAGTGCCGTGGAATGTGCAAAATGAAAACACGAACCTCCCCGGTTTCCAAATCACCAATACCAGTCCATTGAACTGGCTTGATTTACAAATATCTGGCAATTACGCTTCTGGTGGTTATGCCTACCTGACCGCAGGACGCCGACTAAACACCGGCACGGGCGGGCCTTTCGCTGATTGGCTGACTCAAGATGGCGCCATAGGAAAACCAGGCACTACGCTCTGGGCCAGCATTTTGCTTCGCAAAAACCAGAACAATGACGAACCCGTGGCCGCCATCTGGCATGAAAGTGATCTGCAATGGTGCGAGGGCTGCACTTCCAACAAAGTAGCGGTGGGCTACTTTGGCTCCAGTTCAAATGTAGGTGGCCAACGTCGCTGGACCCTCCGTATCCACGACCAATACTTCCCGACCACCGTACAGATGATGCCAAATGAAACGGTGTTTTTGGTACTGAAATTTGAATTTTTGGCGGGTTCCACAAAGGTTTCGCTATTTGTCAACCCTACTTCCTTGGGCAATGACGTGCCTGCGCCAGCAGCTACTTTGGTCCAAACAACCAGCAATCTCGTAAACATCCGAAGTCTCGCACTTTACTTCGGCGACGACGCTGCGAGTGGCCAAGTGGATGAAATCCGAATGGGTGCTACGTACGCTTGCACAGTGCCTGACCCATCTGTGGCCGTGAATCAAACGCCCAATGCAACCTTTAGCATGACGCCACCGACGGGCATGGCGCCGCTCTCCGTTTTATTTGATGGTTCGGCCTCCTCGGATCCTGATGGCAACATCGTTTCCTATTCCTGGGACTTTGGCGACGGCTCGCCCGATGCTTCGGGGCAAACGGTGATGCACACCTACACGGCCACCGGAAACCTGACTGCAACCTTGATGGTGGAGGACAATTTAGGCGTTCAACATGCTCTTTCCCAAACGGTTACCGTGTTGAATGCAGGAGGTTCCTTCAGTTGCCTGCTGGGTTTGGTCAATGAAAAACTGGCCTCTTGCACGGGCAACGACGGGCGTTTCAGCATCACAAATTATAACAATATTCCCCTACAATTGAAAAACGCGGGAGGAACGACCGTTGCCCCCACAAGCGGAAACCCAAACCTCTACGACAACCTGGCACCAGGCATTTACCAACTCACCGCCAATGGCGCAAACGGCTGCCGCGATACTTTTCAGGTACACATTCAGCGCGACAGCAACACCTGCCCTGGCTGGACGCCCGATCCCTGCGCGATGAAAATTGGGGTCGGCATTGATGGCCTGGCGTATTACAGCGTTGGCCGACCCTTCAAAGATTTCTTCAAATCCTGCGGTACCTGGATTACCTATGATGCGAACCCGCCGGGCGGCAATTTTGAGTGGAATACCGGAAACCAACAGTATATCCCTGCGAATGCAGACGGTTATTCCACTGTAGTGCCATTTACGGTGCCGAACGGGAGTGGACAAAATGTCCTGCGCGGTATCATCTCAGCCCTAGGCTTCATCCCAAAGGGCGTACCAATGAGATTGCTCTACGAGGGCGTAGGAACCTTGCAAATGTATGGGGACGTTACGGTGACGACTAACCAGCCCGGTCAGATTGATTTCGTGGTAAATGACGAAGGCAACATTTTTTTCAACCTAACGGCCTCCCAATCCGGCAATCCTGTACGCAACATACGAGTGGTAGAAGTGAGCAACATCAATACCTACGAAGCCCAGCCGTTCCGGCAAAGTTTTCTGGATAAATGTTCGGAATTCAACACCATTCGGTTTATGACCTGGACGCAGACCAACAACAGCAATGAGGTGCAATGGGCAAATCGCGCTCGACCAAATTATTATTCTCAAGCCGAAAACCCAAACGGCGGAGCGGCTTATGAGTACACCATTCAATTAGTCAATCAACTGCATAAAAACATTTGGGTCTGCATTCCCCACCAAGCCAATGATGACTATATCGCCCAAATGGCCGCCATGTACCGCGACCAACTTGACCCAGGAATCACCGTATATATCGAGTACAGTAACGAGGTATGGAACTGGTTTTTCCCACAATCCAGCTGGGTGACGGATCATGGCCCTCAAAATATCAGCTATCCGCGCCGCTATGCCGAGCGCTCCACCCATGCTTTTGACATTTGGATGAATGTGTGGGGAAATCAGAATACCCGTTTACGCCGGGTACTTGGCACCCAAAACGGTTACGACTGGATTACCGAGGAAATAATGGCCCACGCCGACCCAGGCAAGTACGATTACATTTCGCCCTCTTGGTATGTCGGACTTGACCATGGCCCCACGGGCAATCCAAACCTCCAAGCCCTCGGGGCAGCGGCCACACCGGAAAATGTATTAGAAAACGCGAACAACGTGTTCACCGAATTTTACCCCCACTGGAAAATGGTGTCCAACACCGCCAAACTCTACGACAAAAAAGTGGTAAACTACGAGGGCGGGCAGCACTTCACAGACTTCAGCATACCACCTTACATCCAATCCATGTACGATGCCCAAGTCCTGCCCGGCATGTACGCGCTCTATGACCGTATGCTCGACAGCCTCCGAAGGCTGGGCAGCGAATTACCCTTGGCATTTGTAATGACCGGCCCTTGGCAAAGCCAGTACGGTTCCTGGGGCCACGTCTTCGACGAAGACGACCCGGCGCCTTGGAACGACCGGCCAAAATTTCAGGTGTTGTTGGACCAAATCGCACAATGCGTGGAGAACCCGACGGGCGTTAAACCTGTTGAAAATCAATCAACCATGGAGATTCGGATATTCCCCAACCCGACATCTGGGGCGTTTCAATTGGAAATTCCGGCGGCGTGGTTAGATCAAAGTTTCAGCGTATGCATCAGCGATGCGCTTGGGCAGGCGAGGTTTGTACAGCCAGTTTTAGGGAATCAAATCACGCTGGGCGAGGAGATGCCGAACGGGATTTATTGGGTGGAGGTTTTAGATGCGGGGGGAAGGAAAGTGGGCATTATCAGGGTGGTGAAAATCAAGCCATAATTGTTCTGTTGTTGCATTTTTTGGTCTTAATATGTAATCCGCGATTCCAGTAGATAACGCGAGAATTAGGATATTAATGTAATCCCTGTCAAATTAGCTTGATTGTTTTTCAAAAATGCATAGGTTAATTTATCTGCATGGCAATCGATAAACTCTACACGTTTTAAATCACTATACTTGAAGAAACTATTTTTAATTGTTGCATTTTTAAAGGTTGTTTTGGAAAATGCACAACTCGTAAATGAGCACTCTTCCAATAATCCGTTAAAAATAATTTCAGTAAATTGAATGTCTTTAAAAGAAGCATGTTGCCAATTTGTGTTTTCAATTTTGTTATTACGAAACTCTGATGTTGAAACTTCTA
>JACMMM010000020.1 GCA_014379065.1 Saprospiraceae bacterium | reverse complement strand
CTTTTGACCATTGACCACGGGTTATTCGTCAACAATCAATGGTCAAAAGTCAACGGTCAAAAGTCAAAAGTCAATGGTCTTTCCGGCAAAATTAATTTTTCTAAATGGGCAATCTTTGAAAAAAGCAGGCTTAACTTTGCCAGACAAAGTATTTTGCAATGGACGATTCTCAAAAACATCTCGAACACCTTGCCGAAATGCGCTCTTTAATGGAGCGCAGCACCCGATTCCTGAGCCTGAGCGGGCTTTCGGGCGTGTGGGCAGGCGTCTGTGCACTGGTCGGTGCATTTTTTGTGCGCAATTATTTAGAAGCGCAATACTTGGGCGAATACGATGCCAGCGACATGTACTACGACCGTTCGGGTTCAGCCTACAATGCTGGTTTGGGTTACGAAACCACATTGGTACTGACAGCGTTGGCGGTATTGACGGCAGCCCTGGCCGGAGGCTGGTTTTTCACCGCCAGAAAAGCAAGGCTGCGTGGAGAACGTGTGTGGGAAGCCAGTTCGCGCCGACTTTTGTGGGCCTTGCTGCTGCCCTTGGCAACGGGCGGCGTGTTTTGCCTTGCTTTGTTGTACTGGAATTTGATCGCATTTCTGGCACCGGCAACGCTGGTTTTTTATGGCTTGGCGTTGCTCAACGGCAGCAAATACACCCTTGGCGATGTAGGCTCGCTAGGTCTTTTGCAAATCGGTCTTGGCCTCAGCGGGATGTTTTTCCCAGGCCGGGGACTGGAACTCTGGGCCATCGGTTTTGGCGTTTTGCACATACTTTATGGCGGCTGGATGTATTACAAATATGATAAGGCATAACAGTCAATAGTCAATGGCCAAAAGTCAATGGCCAAAAGTCAACGGTCAACGGCCAACAGTCATGAAAGATATTCTCACCCAACTCAATCCTGTTTTTGACCACCGCAACCGGTTGGGCATCATGTCCATTCTGGCGGTGAACGACTGGGTAGACTACGGCACGCTCAAAGAACTGCTCGATCTGACCGACGGCAATCTGGCCAGTCACATGAAACCACTCGAAGCCGCTGAATACGTGGAATACCGCAAACAATTCGTGGGTCGCCGGCCACAGACTACCTATGCCGTTACGGCCGCTGGGAAGGCTGCTTTCAAAGCCCATTTGGATGCGCTGGAAGCGATGTTGAAATTTGGGAAATAAGCGAAAAAAACAGGCTCATTAAACGCAATGCTATGAATACACATAAATCTCAGGCAGAACACCATGCTGGCTTGTTCCGAATGTTGACTTTGGCCACTTTATGCTGCGGAATGTTGGTAGCAGGTCGCCTATGGCTAAAATGGCAAACCCTACCAGAGATTTCGTCATGGCAGGAATTTGTGGAAGCGCGTGGCGCAACCTACCTTTTTTTGATTTGGAATCTGTTTTTGGCTTGGATACCCTACTTCGCTGCCTTGCGGTTTTCTAAGTTGCAAAGCCAAGGATCGGGTTGGTTTTCCAGAGCGTTTTGTTTCTGCATCTGGCTGCTCTTTTTGCCCAATGCGCCTTATATCATCACAGATTTTTTGCACCTTGGGCACAAGCCCCCGATTCCATTGTGGTATGACTTGGTTTTGCTTTTTGCCTGTGCCAGTACGGGGTTATTGTTGGGATTGCTGTCTTTGTACAATATGCACCAGGCCTTACGCCGACAGTTTTCAAAGGTTTTTGCTCAAGCCATTATCCTCACGTCTATTGGTTTGAGCGGATTTGGCATCTGGCTGGGCCGTTTTCAGCGCTGGAATTCATGGGACGCCATCGCCCGCCCCGATGCGCTCTTGTTAGACCTTATGAACACGCTTACTACCTGGCATGAATTGGTGCGGGCAGTAGGTGTTTCGGTGTTGTTGTCGGGTATTTTATTGATCGGGTACGGAATATTGGTCGCAATAATGGGCAATCAGACGACCGCGAAATCTTAAGATGCTACTTTATCTGCTTAAAATTGAAACGCATTTATTTTATTGGCTTCCAGGTTTTTTGGGTATTTTCTTTTATCGCATACCCAAAGCAAATGTAAGTAGCGGTGAATTTAATGGCGTAATTTGAGTATTTTTGTTGAAAATTTTTCACCTATGACGGCACAAGCACGTTCGATGCCGCAAGCAACGGCCAACCCAACCACTACTTTGGAGGAGTACTTTGCTTTTGAAATGAACGCAGAGGGCAGGCATGAGTTTGTGGATGGCAAGATTGTAGCGATGGCGTACGCCTCCGAACCACATGGTAAAATTGCCAGCAACCTAAACCGCTTGCTCGGAAACTGCTTGCTCGGAAAAGCCTGCGATGTATATATTGGCGACCGCATGCTCTTTGTCAAAGAATGCAACCAAGTGTTTTATCCTGATCTGTTAGTGGTGTGTGGTGACCACAAATTTTATCAGGCTAGTCCCAAAATGAAGGCCACGCTCAATCCTTCCGTAGTGATTGAAATCCTATCCGACTCAACCGAACAGATTGACAAAACGAGCAAAACCAGGTGCTATAAAAAAATTCCTGGCCTGCAGCAAATCGTGTTTTTGTCTCAAAAAGAACAGCACGTCCGAATTCTTGAAAACGAAAATGGCAAGTGGATAGACACCGAATATTACGAGCCCGAGGATGTGCCGCATATCGGCGACTGTGATATTCCGCTCCACGAAATTTACCGTCGTGTGGAATTTGAAACATCTGAAAGTTAGAGCAGCCTACTGCTATTGCTATCTGCCTACTGCTACTGCTACTACTTCCTACTCACCCCCTTCAAAAACGGCACAAACCGAAAATCATCCAGCCGCTCTTCCTGAAATTCGCTGACCGATAGACGCTTGATTTTCAACATCTTCTGCACTGATTCCCCTACAGGAATCACTAAAATTCCACCTACCACCAGTTGTTCTTTTAGCGGCTCAGGCACCACTGGAGCGCCCGCTGTCACGATAACTTTGTCGAACGGGGCTTTCTCTGCCAAGCCTTTTGACCCATCACGGAAAAAACACTTCACGGTTTTGAAACCCAATTCGTCCAAGAGTTTTTTGGTGTTGAAATAGAGTTGTTCCTGCCGTTCCACGGTGAAAATTTTGGCACCCAAAGCGGCCAGAATTGCCGCCTGATACCCAGAGCCTGTGCCGATTTCCAACACCCGGTCGCCGTTTTTTATGTCCAGCAACACGGTTTGATACGCCACGGTAAATGGTTGAGAAATAGTTTGTTCGCAGCCAATGGGGAAAGGCTTGTCCTCGTAGGCGTGTTCTTCGAAGGCATTGTCCAAGAAAAAGTGGCGTGGCACAGCGGCCATGGCAGCGAGCACCGCTTCGTCGGCGATGCCCCGGCGGCGGAGCGCGTCCACCATGCGCTTGCGAAGCCCCTTGTGGCGATAATTGTCGGTCAAGTCTTGTTGATTTGTGTATGTAGTGATTTGGGCCTGCCTGCCGGTAGGCAGGGATTTGTACAGACAAAGAAAAGATTTGCCTCGCGATGCCGCAAAACTACCTGTCTTTTCAAATACTTTTGCCCGCGAAGTCAAATCCCCAAATCCCCAGTTCAATGATCGCAGAGCGCCATCACGCTTTGCGTGACAAATACACAACGAAATGGCAATTCCAATCAAATTCGGTACAGACGGCTGGCGGGCCATCATCGCCGACGAATACACCGTGGACAATGTGATGCGCGTGGCAGAGGCCACCGCGATTTTTATGAAAAAACATAAGATGAAACGCGCAGTCATCGGGCACGACTGTCGTTTTGGGGGGCTGCTTTTTGTCAGCACGACGGCGCGTGTACTGGGGGCTTATGGGATTCAGTGCCATATTGCCAGCACGGGTTTTGTCAGCACGCCCATGGTGTCGCTGGGTGTGGTGAAGCTCAAAGCCAACCTCGGCATTGTCATCACCGCAAGCCACAACCCACCTTCCTACAACGGTTACAAATTAAAATCGAGCTACGGAGGCCCTTCGATCCCTTCAGATATAGCGGAGTTGGAAACCTACATCCCAGAACAGTGCTCCCTGAAAGAACTCCCATCGCTCAGCGATTTGAGGCAAAAGAATTTGCTTAAAGATGCCGACTTGGAAGGGATGTATTTGAAACATGCCAGAAAGAGTTTTGACCTAAAACTCATCAAATCCGGCGCAGGCAAGATCGCCTACGACGCGATGTACGGCGCTGGCCAAAATGTTGTAAGAAAATTGCTCCCCCGTTCCATATTCTTACACTGTGACAATAATCCAGGGATGCACGGCCAAGCCCCGGAACCGATTCACCGCAACCTTTCGCTGCTAAGCGAAACCATCAAAAAGAATCCGAAAATCACCGCCGGACTTGCCACCGACGGCGATGCCGACCGCATCGGCCTATACGACGAGGATGGAAGTTTTGTGGACAGTCACCACATTCTGCTCCTGTTGCTATTGTACCTACACAAGTACAAAGGCTTGAGCGGCAAAGTCGTGTTCACATTCTCTGTGACCGATAAATTGAAAAAAATGGCCGAGAAATACGGCCTGCCCTACGAAATTACCAAAGTTGGCTTCAAGTACATCGCCGAAATCATGACACAGGAAGACGTGCTGGTGGGCGGCGAAGAATCTGGCGGTTTAGCCGTGAAAGGCCATATCCCCGAGCGGGACGGTGTTTGGATTGGCTTGATGGTGTTTGAGTTCATGGCCCGCACGGGCAAAACCTTGAAAGGGCTTGTCCAGGAAGTGTACGATGAAGTCGGTGCCTTTGCCTTCGAGCGCGACGACCTGCACATCACCGAAGCCCAAAAGCAAAACGTGATCAAAATGTGCAAAGACCGCGCGTACACCGCCTTCGGTTCGTACAAAATCAAAAGCGTCGAAGACCTTGACGGCTGGAAATTCGTTTTTGGTGACGAGAAATGGGTGATGATTCGTGCTTCGGGTACGGAGCCTGTGCTGCGTGTTTATGCGCAAGGGCCGAGTTTGATGGAATGTCGCGCCATGCTGGAAGCAACCAAGGCCACTATTTTGTAGTCAAATTTTTACAAGCCACTAATTGCACGAATTTGCACTAAAATAGTCTCAGTTCGTGAAAATTCGTGTAATTCGTGGCTAATTATACAACCATGAAAATTGCAATCGGCTGCGACCACGCAGGATTCCCGTACAAAGAAGGCATCATTGCGATGCTCCAAGCCCAAGGGCACATGGTGCTCGATTTTGGCACCCATTCGCTCGATTCGGTTGATTACCCCGACTTCGCGCACCCCGTGGCCGAGGCTGTGGAAAGCGGCCGGGCCGAGCGGGGCATCCTGCTTTGCGGAAGCGGTAACGGCGTGGCCATCACGGCCAACAAACACCAGCAAATCCGCTGCGCTATCTGCTGGACAGAAGAACTGGCCGCCCTCGCCCGCCAGCACAACGACGCGAACGTCATCGCCCTGCCAGCCCGATTTGTGCCAGAAATATTGGCGCAAGTAATGGTGCGCATTTTTCTCACCACCGACTTTGAAGGCGGGAGGCATGGGACTCGAGTGGGGAAAATCGCGTGTGGCTAAGGAGGGGGGTTGCTAATCGTCGTAATGGCCAAAGCACTTGAAGACTACGACGATATCGCTTTCCACTTTGTAAACCAAACGGTGTTCTTTTGTAATCTTAATTTTGAGTAAATTTCTCCAGTTCCTCTACCGAATCAAAAGTTATCACCTCGCCCCGTTCAAATTGAGCGATAGATTTTTGCAATTTGGCAAGGTATTCCTCTGGTGTTTCTTGAGACGGGCGGGTCTTTGGTCGCCGCAGTTTAATTACTATCTCAGCTCCTTCACCTCCACTTTTAAGAAGGTCTTTGATTTTCTCGATGAGTGCAGGAGTAAGATCTTGGATAGGAATGGTGAACGACGCTTGGAGCATTTTTCAAAAATTTTTACAAAGGTACAAAGCGGCCTTTGTAGATTTTAGAAAACCTACGAAGGCCATTTTAAATGTAGTCTTTATTCCTTCAATAACGGGTAATTTTTCCAACCATCATTTGCTCTCCCACGCGCAATCTCCAAATGCCAAGACTTCCAGAAATAAGCGCCGATCCCGGAATTTCCCAATGGTAAACGCCTGAAGGGAGATTTTTTTCTTCCGAAAAAACGGTGCGCCCGGTCAAGTCCACGACTTCCAATACAGCCGTTTCGGCGCTTTCCAATTCAATTTCCAGAAAAGTTTGCTCCCCGAATGGGTTCGGGCTGGGCGCTTGGATGCGCAAACCTCGAAGCTCGGGCGAAATCGTGGGCACAAAGCCGGAATATGCCGAGCCTATCGTGTAATAGGTCGCACAATCGTCGCCTATTGCAAAGGTTCTCGAGTTTGGGTCATCATGTACCACTTTCAAAACAGTGGTCAAATTGACTGCTTGCAGTGGCTTGAAGTGGATGTAAAAAAGAGGCACTCCAGCCTGGGCAAATAAATTGGAGTATCCTAAAGAAGTGAATTTGAGGCGACCCGTAGCTGCGTTATAATAAGCAAAAGAAGCATTAACATCCATCTGCCCATCGGAAATCGAATCGTATTGTGCCAAAGCCGGGTCGAGGAAAAACTGGGCTTGCAGGCTGCCTAGGGCTAAATTCTTGTCGAACTTTACAGGAACAGCCACTGGAACACCTGCTGTAAGCTGCCCTTGCGGCAGCAAAAGAGTGATTGAATCGGTTGCAATAGGTGGCACATAAAGTTCACCATTTAAACGCGCATCCCCATCCACATCTCCAATTTTTACGCCTATTACTTTTGCGATGCCACCATCCAGCATGGCTAATTCAGTATCACTTATTCCCGATGCGCAAACGTTTTGGAATGGATTGTTTGGATTGGGGAAATGACAATAATCTGCTATGAATCGCCAAGAGGTATGGTTTGGCAATTGATTGTACACGCCTAGTATCAATTTTTTAAACTCTACAACGTCGAAAGTCGTGATCGAGTTGGATTTGTTTGCATCGGCAGCAAACATCGCATAAGGTGAGGGCAGCGGGTTGATACCTAAAATATGATGAGCGATTTTACACAAATCCACCACACTCACACCATTCAGGTAATTTGTGTCGGGCAGTATGGAAGCACTGTACCCAAACGTCGTGCCGGGCAGGTAATCGCTCAATACTACTGTCATATTTGCACAGGATTGGCTGGTGTCTAAGTTAGTAACAATAGGCAAATAAGGAAAGGCAGGATTACTCGGTTGGAAGGTCAACATTGCGCCTTTGATCGGCCGGTCGTCTTTCCAATATTTGGCACAGAGTTGAAAGTGAACGGTGTCCACAACTGGTGGCGCTGCTTGCACTATCACCGTCCCAAAGCAGGCGTTCCCTGAGTTCTGGTCTCTCAGCCGGGCGATATAAGTATTCCCGATGTGGCTGTTGTCAAAAACGAAGTTGCCACTTGCATTTTGCCACACGCTATTGATCAATACTTGGGTTTGGAAAATACCATTGGGGCAAGATTGCGAGAGGTCCCCCTCTGCTATGTCTTCTGGAAAAAATTCAACCGAGCCATTGGTGGGCACTACCACCGTAAGCTGGTCGGTGCAAACCAGGGTGCAAGCCTGAGCGACACCTTTGCTCGGGTTGGCCAAACCAAAAAACATTCCAAGGGCAAGTGCGGATAGGAAAAATGGAACCGCAAGAAGTGGTGTAGATGCGAAATTCTTCATAATGCTAATTTTTGAAAGCGATCGTTTTTGTGCCTAAGTGATTGGTTTTTAAGGCGTTATTTTCAACCTTGTTTCCTGAATTTATTGGAAAAAACCTTGCCCAAAGGCGTGGTAGCAGTCACAACATACAAGCCGTTGGCCAGCGAGGAAATGTCCAAATTTACTCCGTTTGGAAGCCATTGTTCGCTGATTTGTCGCCCCTGTAGGTCTGCAATGCGAACGGTCATGTTGGGTGCGTCTGAGGCTATTTTCAAATGAATGGTAAGGGTGGCCGGATTGGGCATCAATTCCAAAACATTTGATTGTTTGGAGCCTAAAATATCCTTCACACCGACTGGCGCTCCTT
>JACMMM010000173.1 GCA_014379065.1 Saprospiraceae bacterium | reverse complement strand
GCAGTAAGCGCTTCGAAAATAGTATTTTCTTCATAGAATTGGTTAATCTGTGGATTTGGAGATTTGGGGATATGGGGATTTGCTGGACCGGGGTGAAAACTGGGGATTACAGCAGAAAGTGCTTTGTCGGCAGCACCGAGCGCGGGGAGGATGCGACCTTGTCGTAGATACAGTTTTGAGAAGGCGATGTAGTCTTTGCCTACTTCGCGGGAAGTGTCGCCGGAACTCACACGGTCATCGGCCAGTGCTCCAGCGATAAATCGCTGGGCTTCGGCAAACTTCAACAGTTTAGTATTAGCAAGCCCAGCGATGCGGCGGGCACGTGCACGGTATTCGAAGATTTCTGTATCATCAGGCCCTTCCGGGTGGAGCAAACGGAGTGCTTTGGTGGCGGTGCGGGCGGCTTCGGCAGTACGACCCAAATCTAGCATGGTTTCGGCCAATCGGCCAAGCAGGAGACCTTTTTTAGCATCTGAAATGTCGGATAAGCCAAGCCCTTTTCGGTAGTTTTCTTCAGCAATGAGGTAGTCTCCTTTATTCCAATAGGCGCTCCCAATGTTGGAATAAAGGCCCGACAGGTCTTCATTGTTCGGCCCATGAGCAAGGGCTTTTTGGAAAACAGCGATGGCTTTATCGTTCTCGCCCAAACGAATATAATTGCTACCTAGAGGTTTATAGATCGCATAAACCACATCGAACCCTAAATACTGAAACCTTTCATAGTATTTGGCTGCCGTTTCGTAAGCTTGATTAGCTTGCCAATATTGGCCTAGTTCCTTTAAAAAGTAACCCTTGTTTGTAAATACAAGCATGAACGGCCTCCATTCTTCCTCAGTCTTGGGCTCTCGCCAACGGTTAACCCAAGCGGCATCCATGTGGGCAAGTGATCTTTTGTAATCAGATTCTATTATATCTATGATATCCACTTGGGTTTGTCCCCATAAGGCCAAACTGTCAGTTTTTTTGGCAAGTAGGGTTTTCTTATTGAGATAATAAATGGCAATTTCCTCCTGCCCCTTTTTCAGTAGAGAAGATATTTTGGAATCGTATTGGTGTGGGTCAACGTGACCTTGGGCCTGTAAAAGGAGGCTTTGCAACAATAGAAAAAGGAAAACAAGCGTGGTTTTAAAAACGTAAGGGGTAGGCATAGATTGCAATTTTGCGCAGCAAATTCGGGAAATATCAAATCAATAGTGTCGAGATGATTTTGAGTCACCTCGACACTACGTTTTACAATTTTAATTCCAGGGACAACTGTGCAAATGGCCGCATTTTCTGTTTCTGCTCCAACATTGCTCCGCCACGAATGCCAAGGCTTAGCCCTTTGCGTACCGAGCCAAAAGTGAGGTCGGCAAAAGCAGTGTAGCGGAAGTGTGTTACGCGATTGGATGTTTCTACAGGAGCGAAGAGTGTCTCAGAATTAAGCTCAGGAGATAAGCCAGAAATTTGAACCACTACCCTCTCTTGTGTCTGGCTTACCGTTTTTCCGTTTTCAAATAGTACACGACAGGAACCACCTAGGCCTGCACCAAAGAACCGGCTGAAATTCTTGCGCAACATCACCGGCAATTCAAAAGAAAAGTGCCCGGTGGAGCTTTGGCTTGTGATTGTTTTAAAACTAAGGGTATCGATAACAATGCCGTTAACAATATTGTGGGATATGGTGTCCACAAAGTCCATCTGGGTTTCAGGGCCCGTTGTCTGCCCCTTTATTCCCGTCAGCAATTCCAGCTGCGGGTAAACACGCCAAGATTTGAAGGGCGAAATGCTCAGGCCAAAGAAGACATAACCGCCCTGCGTGAATTCCTCAATTCCGCGCAATCCTGTCGTTGAATCATTGGGGCTTGTTTCAAAGCCATAGCCCACTTTCAAGCCCGGTGAAAGGCCAACTTTAAAGCGCGTTCTGGTGTAGTTGGTATAAATCGGGTCATTTTTGTCGAAGGTGATTTTGGCGCGGCTTCGAAATGACCTTTTCGGCATTCCATGCTCCGCTTCAATACGATATCTCACAAAGCCTTTGGTAGAATCGCGGTCATCCACGCCTTCCTGGCGGGTGCCGGGCAGGTAGATATTTCGGAAAGTAAACAGCAAGCCTTCTTTGCTGGAAGCGGTGTCTATGCAACTTCTGTTCGTGGCTGGTTGAGGGCAAATCGGGCATTTTGGATACCAATCTAGCGGGCGCATCCGTTTCATGTCGAGCCCTTCTGGAATTTCCACTTTTAGCTCCACGGTGCTGGCAGGCCCTTCTCCGTTGTTTTGGAACTGTACTTTATAGTCTATTTTTTTTGCGCCAATTGAGCGGTAGTTCACCCGACTGTCCGACACGAGGATGGCATTGGGGTCGTGTGAACTAACGATTTCAAACTCCAGTATAAACCGTTCAGGAAGAACTGCCGGGTCGAATGGTGCAAATATGGCTTCCACATGGATAAAAGCACTGGTGTCTTTGAGCATATTTGCGGTGCCACGCAGGGCCACAAACAGGTTGCGTTTCTCGTTGGGCAATAGATTGTTGAAACGCCATATTTTTTCATCTCTGTAGTCCCTTCTAGCCGTATCTAACAACTTTTCAAGTGGGGTGTTAAGCGGGAATTCTCCTGATAAAGAGGTACTTACGCCCGTATGGGAGGGTAAATTCAGCACCGTCCAACCATTCGTGGGCAACGCTTCGCCGGGAAATACCTGAGAGACAGCGTCATCTGCCATTTCACTGAAATGAAGCCTTGCGCTGTCCAGGGCAAAGTGTGAAGGGAAATTTCTTTCATTGAAAAAAACGTGCAGCCGCCCATCCGTCCTTACCCTGCCAAGGTTTCGATAACTAAGGATGCACACCATTTCCTCTTCGGCCCGCGCCTGACGGCTGGGTCTCATGCGAATTGCCTGTTGGGTGGAATCAAATGCAGTGGGCAAACCTCTGGGGTCATTGCCGGTTTGCATGGCTAACAGGCTTGCAGATTTCCCTTTGGGCCTGCCGCCATCATCGTAGTGTGCAGTAGCTTCCAATATTGGGTTGTAGCTCCCTGCCTTTTTATAAGCGTGTAAGGGTTTCTCTTCAAAACTGAAACTTCCGTCACCGAACTCCCAGTAATATGTCCAGAAAGCCGGTGGCGCGCCTGCTTTCTGCTGCAAAGGCGCCGGTATGGGGGTGAAACGGTAAGCATAGCCTTCCAAGGTTGTGGTAAAATCAACCACGCGAGCAGGGGTAGTGGTGGTGGTGGGTCCTGTTTTCTGTGCGCCTAGATGGGTGCAGAAAAGAAGAGAAACGAAAAGAAGTATAAGGTTTTTCATTGGCGAAAGATTGTTGGTGAAAGATTGTTAAGCTGGGCAATTTTACGAAGGTTTTTGGGGCGAGAAGCAAATTTTTCAAAAACCCCCTAAGCTGTGAACAGCTTAGGGGATAGGGCAAGTATGATAGATTCGTGGAATCAGTTCAGCAATACTTTTAGAGTTTGTGTTTGGCTGCCAGCTTCTAAGCGGCAGAGGTACAGGCCTTCAGGGAGCATTCCAGTTTCCCAATTGAACTGGTGAATGCCTTCCGATTGTTCGCCTAAGGAATAGGTCGAAATCGTTTTGCCAGTCATGTCAAGGATTTCCAACAGCACCTCAGCATTTTCGGCAAGTGTGTACTCGAAAGTGGCATGGTCAAGTACAGGATTGGGGAAGCATGCCAAGGTGAGGCCTGGCAACGTGGATTCCAATTTTTCAGCCATTTTGGTTTCTCTTGGATCTACTTCGCCGCTAGGGCTTCCGGGGGTCAAACCATTGGGCACTGTGATGATTTTTGCTTCTGAGATAGAGCCCAATAAAGCCTCATAGCCGGGCAAAAAGATAATGGCTGCGCCTGCTCGGAAATCGCATTTCACGTTCGGATTTATTTTAAAACCACCTTTTGCGTCAGCAATTATACTGTTGCCATCCCGCTGCACATCGCCTACATAAATTTCACCGCCCCCAACGGCGATACTTCCCGGTGTTGCCGATGTAGTATAACGGTACAAGTATTGGGCGCTGACATCCGAAGCGACGAAGTCGTTTCCATCAGAGCCGTCCAGCAACACCTTGCCTTGAGAAGCATACCAAACATCGTTTGCCCTGCCGCCCGTAGTCGAGAATGGGATTTTCCGGCTGTCATACACCTGATCTGCAATGACGTTTTGGCTGAAGCCGGTTGACGACATAGACCAAGACCCATGAGGCAAAGCTGTTTGTTTGTCAATGGAGAGGTCTTCCCATTCCTGCCAAAGCTTATCCACCATGGCTTGATTAAGAAAAAAAGCAGGGTCATCCGGGGCAGTATGTAAATTGCGTTGTGTAGGACCTACCCACCCATTTACTTGATCTTTTATGGCTTCAAGGCGGTGGGTGAAATCCATCGCGGTAAGCTGTGGTGGACCCACGCCCGGTTGGTAATATGAGGT
>JACMMM010000019.1 GCA_014379065.1 Saprospiraceae bacterium | reverse complement strand
CCTTTTTTGACCCTGAAACCATCCTCAAACTCGCTGTCGAAGGAGGTTGCAATGCTGTGGCGAGTACTTACGGAGTTCTTGGGATCATGGCCCGCAAGTACGCGCACAAGATTCCATTCGTGGTGAAAATCAATCACAACGAATTCCTTTCCTACCCAAATAAGTACGACCAGATCATGTTCGGCACCATCAAAGATGCCTGGAACATGGGCGCGGTAGCCGTCGGGGCTACGATCTATTTCGGATCGGCAGAAAGCCCCCGGCAAATCGTGGAAGTCAGCAAAGCCTTCGAGATGGCGCACGAACTGGGCATGGCCACGATCCTTTGGTGTTACACCCGCAACAACGCCTTTAAGGTTGACGGCATTGATTACCATGCCTCCGCCGACCTTACCGGCCAAGCGAACCACCTCGGTGTAACCATCCAAGCCGATATTATCAAGCAAAAGCTACCTACCAACAACGGGGGCTACCTCGCCACCAAACACGGCAAAACCCACCCTAAAATCTATTCGGAATTGACAACCGACCACCCTATTGACCTCTGCCGCTATCAGGTAGCCAACTGCTACATGGGCCGCGTGGGGCTGATCAACTCTGGCGGCGAATCGAAGGGCGCGAGCGATTTGCAAGAAGCCGTTGTCACTGCCGTGGTAAACAAACGCGCCGGGGGCATGGGGCTTATTTTAGGTCGAAAAGCTTTCCAAAAGCCTTTTAAAGAAGGTGTAGGGTTGTTGAATGCTGTTCAGGATGTTTACCTGGATAAGTCAATCAAATTGGCTTAAAACCAGGTGCTACAGGCTTCAAAATGCAAGTCCAAAACTCACGCTTATTGGCCACGTAACTGATAAATTGGGTTTCATCGGGTGGGTGCTGACGCGAAACGTAAATCGGGAGGAAGCGGAGCGAAATTTATAACCCATGATTGGATACAATCCGTACCCATCCTCCTCTTCATAAAAGTTGGCTGACGCCTGATAATAGGTCCCGCCAAACCCTAATTCTAAACTATGCCGTTGACCAAAATTTGCAGAAACAGAATGTGATATGCATTTCCCAATAGATTCACCGCGCCCACTGACTAGTCCGATACCGATTTTCCCATCAACGAAAAACTCCCTTTTTTCATAAAGCATTCTATTATAGTGTGCTGACAAGGTGCCCTCTCCCAATAAGCTGAGGTAAATGGCATTTTTAGACTCCAGCGCATTTTTACGCATAGATTGAGCATTGGCAGAAAAATGAACGAGAATGATGGCGAAACAGAAAAGTTGCTTTTTCATTTTTGAAAATTATTTTGTGATGAAAGATGGTACAAAAGTCCTACTGCCAAGCACTCCACAAAACACGGCAAACAGGGGTTTTGTAAATATCCCTGATCTGGCTGCTATCTGTGATTTCTTCACAAGCAATCGGTGTCACTGGTTTCCGGGATAAATGATAACTACACCCAGCAATTTTTTCTAACCCTATTATTAATGCGCATCCTCTTCGACCACCAAGTTTTTTCCTGGCAGACTTACGGCGGCATTTCCCGGTATTTTGTTGAACAAATGCGCGAGTTAGAAGCCCTTGGTCAAGAGGTGTTTTTACCGGAGCACTTTTTTTCTGAAAACGTGTACTTGCGGCAATTCCCTGATTTTCAGCGGAAAAGCCTAACGTCTTTTCCGCTCAAAGGGAAAAAAATATTACAAAACACGTTAGGACGCCGAGCATCCCGTAAGGCTATATCCCAGAAAAACCCGAACGTTTTTCACCCTACCTATTTTGACCCTTATTTTTTGAAAACGATTGAAAAACGAGCCATTCCCTTTGTCATCACGGTACACGACATGATCCATGAAATATACGGACACGGCAGCCGTAATTTTTTTTCCTTGGATGCGCATGTCGTTGAAAACAAGCGAATTCTGGCAGAAAAAGCCGCTGCTGTTATTGCTGTTTCAGAGAATACCCGGCTCGATTTGCTGCGCTTTTGCCCTCAAATTGACCCGGCTAAAATCCACGTTATCCATCACGGCAATTCGCTGCACCCAAATTCCAACGTCCAACATCCAACGTCCAACATCCAACATCCAATGGGCTCCGGAGGCACCTGCTGGAGACATTGGGTGTTTGGTGTTGGATGCTGGATGTTGGGCGTTGGGTGTTCCGCCCCCGTGCCGAAACT
>JACMMM010000172.1 GCA_014379065.1 Saprospiraceae bacterium | reverse complement strand
TCATAGGTGTAATCAGGCATGATACCGAGCGTAACCTTGAAACTCGCATTAGTGCTTTCTTTGGATTTTGTTTCCTGAAACTTCAGTTTTGGTTGATTGTCAAGTTTTTGGATCACTTGAACCACGGTTTCGACCACTTGGATCTCTCCTTTAAAATTCACCTTCTCAATGTCATCAGAAGGTTTGTGGTAATCCGAGTGTTGGCCCGTGAAGAAGAAAAGCACGGGGATATTTTTCAAATAAAACGAGGTGTGATCGCTTGGCCCTACGCCAGCGCTGTCGAGCTTGATGCTCAAGCCCGTGGTAATGCCTTTCAGGGTCGGTACAAAATCCGGCGCGGTGCCAACACCGCCCACGACCAGTTTTTTCTCGGCGTTTAGGCGGCCAATCATGTCCATATTAATCATAAAACTCACCTGAGAAAGGTCTATGGTGGGAAATTCTGTATATTTTTTGGAGCCGTACAGCCCAAGTTCCTCGCCAGAGAAGCATAGAAAAAGGAAGTTGTGCTGCTCTTTCACGCCATTTTTGGCGAAGTAGCGCGCAAGTTCGATCACCCCAGCTGTACCGCTCGCGTTGTCGTCCGCGCCGTTGTGGATTTTCCCTTCTGGGTTGGCATCCAAAGAGTTGTGGTCGTGCCCAAGACCTAGGTGGTCATAATGCCCGCCAATGACGATAGTGTAGGGCGCGCCATTATCCAGATATGCGGCCACGTTTTGGCTGTACACTTGTTTGGCGTTTTCGTCCACGCCGCCATGTGGGTCGCTGGACTTTTTGAAACCAAATTTATGGAAAAATGTACCATTGTCGCCTTTGGGTGCAAGGCCAATTTGCCGGAATTGCTTGGCGATGTAATTAGCCGCTTTAATCTCCTCTGGCGTACCCGTGGCACGACCTTTGAGTTTATCAGAAGCAAGATACGCGACGTGCTTGTGCAGTTTTCTTTCGGAAATGGAGGATTGTTGAGAAAAAGCAGCAGAATACGCGAGCAGGGTTGTCGCGACGGTTAGGAAGAAATACTTCATGGAGCAGAAAAAATTTTGACTGCAAATGTAACACGCTAAAGCGGGAGGGCAGACAAGCTTTTGACTAAAAAAGAGGCTTGAGTCATTTGATCCTCAATTTATTGCAATTATCTATCCCAGTATTTCAGGTAGATTGAATGGAGAATTTGGCGTTATCTTTGTTATCTATATTTTGAAATCCCTAATTCAAATTTGCCCAACCCACCTTGTTGCCTAATATTCAACATCTCGAAGACCTAATTGCCGAAGGCAAAACCGAAGAGGCGCTCGATGCGCTGCTTGAGGCTTTCCGAGACACTGAACACCGACATGAAATTATCCTCTTAAAATCTCAATATGCTGAGATTCACAGCCATCACCGCATTGGAATTGTCACATACGATGAATTCCAGTTGGGGAGGAATAAAATCAACCATGCTTTGTTGAGGTTTATTCAGAGCATCCAGAAGGAAGTGCCTGAAAAAATCAGCATCCCTGAGATAGAAAGCCCGTTCTCAGATGCCGACCCATTGTCCTTTCACAAAAAAATGCTGCCGGTAATTGCCTTGAAACTGCGCAAAAGCCGGTCTTTTTATCAGCAGTGCATGTTGGCAGTGATCATTATGAGTTTGGCCATATTTGTAGCAGGAGTTTATTTCCAAAACACTTTTTTTCACTTCGGCGGTGGTGCACTTTCAAGCATTTCACTAATACCTGTTTGGCTTAAATTCAAAATCAGCCAGCAATTGCTGTTTGTAGAAGGGCTTTCTCATACGCTTATTGGTTCTCCACCGAGTGGTAAAGAAGCCGAGTTGATTGGTAGTACCCTAATGACCTTAGTTCAAAAAAACTTAAGCCTCTAACATGAAAGAATACGAAAACTGGGAGAAATTAGTCCAAAAAATGGAGCAGAAGAATAAAAAGTCTCGGTTATGGCTTGCTCTGGCCATTACCTTGCCGATTCTTTTGATCGGCCTTTTTTTATTCCAGAATCAAAAAGAAAAGATAGAAGTGGAGCAGAAAACGGCTGAGGTAAATCTCAAAGAGCTCATTGCCGACTCGATAGCTATGAGGGCAACATTAGCCGCTCAGTTGAAGCAACGTACACTCCTTTATATGAATGTTTTAAAGAAAAAAAATAGTGATAGCCTACAAGTATTCTATGCGGACACCCTTGATTTCTATTACGTAAATGTAAAGAATGCCCCAAAGTCAGATATAAAAAAAGCAGAGGACTATTGGTTTAAAAGGGCTTCTAAAGAACTCGTTTCCCTAGACAGTGTTGATGTCATCTCGTCAAATAATCAATATACGGCCTATTTAAATATAAAACATTCAAAAGATAGCACAAAGTATCCCAGCACTCCAATGTTTATGGTAATAAAATTCAACAAAAACGGTCAAATCACCTTTGTGAAAAGCTACAACAACGAAGTAAGAGACCAGTAAGAAACGCTAGGGAATAGCTTTTATAGGGGTATTGTGCGGGATGCACAATTGATCCAGCTCACTATGCGTACCGCTAAAATAATCCAAGCAAACCTCACTTTCTTTTATGCCGCTCAGACATGCACAATCGGTAAATTGCCAAAAATCCCAAGACCTCCCGTTTGATAGCTTTGGTTGTTTATCCGAATATCTGGCAATCCAAACTGGAAAATCGTCAAAATGGCCCGCCAAATAAACCTCGTAAAAATGCAGGTTGGAATAAATGATCGGCTTAACGCCCAATTGTTTCTCTACCATTTCAAGCCAAATGTGTGCCTCTTGGATCATAATTTCCGGCTCAATTCCATCCAAACGTTCGATGTCCAAAACCGGGGCAAGGTCACCAGGAAGCATTTCCACTTGGCCAAGAAATAGTTTAGCTTGTTCGTCGCCACAGCCATAAGCGCGAAAAAAATGGTAGGCTCCACGCCGTATGCCGAGCCTTTTGAGAGCATCCCAGTTCTGGCAAAAAAGGCTGTCCACAAAATCTTGTCCCTCGGTAGCTTTCACAAAAGCAAAGTCCAAAGGTTCTTTGGCGGCCAAGGAATCCCACTCAATTTCTTTTTGATGGTGCGACACATCTACCCCACGCAATGCAGTTGCCATTGGCAACAATACACGGTCTGCCCGCCCGCCCCAACTGGGCGCAAATGCAAACAACAAAAAGGTGGATAATATGCGTAGCATGATTGTTTTATCGGGGCGAAGGAACGATCTTGAAACGGATAAAAATCCGAACAATTGTACAATTAGCCTCTGGCCGACAAATTTCTTGTAGCCATAATTCGTGCCAAAAAACAAGATTAAGGCTGAATATGCGAGGGTACGGCATGTCCTTTTAGACAAACAAAGCCCTCCGCACATCGAACGTGTACGGAGGGCCTTTCAAATATGGTGTTCAAGAATTTTACCGATTCATGGATGCCAAAAATTCGTCGTTGCTGCTGCTGTGCATCATCTGCTTTTTCACGAACTCCATGGCTTCCTCTGGCTTCATATCAGCCAAATGGTTGCGGAGGATAAACATCCGTTGCAGGGTGTCTTTGTCCAATAGCAAATCTTCACGGCGTGTGCTCGATTTCGTCAAGTCAACGCTCGGGTAGAGGCGGCGGTTGGCAAGGTTGCGGTCAAGCTGCAGTTCCATGTTGCCCGTTCCCTTGAATTCCTCGAAGATAACCTGGTCCATTTTTGAGCCCGTATCTATAAGTGCTGTGGCCAATATAGTGAGTGAACCACCGTCTTCAATGGCGCGTGCTGCGCCAAAGAATTTTTTGGGTCGCTGCAATGCCGTAGCCTCCACGCCGCCCGAAAGGACTTTGCCACTGGCAGGCGCTACCGTGTTGTAAGCCCGCGCCATACGCGTGATGGAGTCGAGCAGAATCACGACGTGGTGACCACACTCGACCATACGTTTGGCTTTTTCCAGCACGATGTTCGCTAGGCGCACGTGGTTTTCAGCCAATTCATCGAAAGTCGAGGCCACCACTTCCGCTTTCACATTGCGACGCATATCGGTCACCTCTTCAGGGCGCTCATCAATGAGCAATACGATGACGTAACACTCAGGGTGATTTTTGGTGATAGCGTTCGCGATGTCTTTGAGCAAAAATGTTTTACCAGTCTTTGGCTGTGCTACGATAAGCCCGCGCTGACCTTTGCCAATGGGCGTAAACAGGTCAATGATGCGATTGCCAAAGTCTCGCCCAGTTGGGCTGGTGAGCAGCGTGAACTTCGAGGTTGGGAAAAGTGGCGTGAGGTAATCGAAAGGCACACGGTCACGCACGTCTTTGGGGTCCAGGCCATTTATTTTCGCTACTTTAAGGAGGGCAAAATATTTCTCACCTTCCTTTGGCGGACGGATTGCACCGCGTACTGTGTCGCCCGTCTTCAGACCAAAAAGTTTGATTTGCGAAGGCGAAACGTAAATATCATCTGGGCTGGTTTGGTAGTTGTAGTCTGGGGAGCGGAGGAATCCGTACCCGTCTGGCATCATCTCCAAAGTGCCCAACCCCTCTACGATGCCATCGAGTTCGACATCGAACCTTTCACGGTGAACCGTTGGCGGCATAACCTCCACTGGTTCTGCCGGGGCGACAGGCATTGGCTGTTCCTGTCTTGGCTCTGGCTGGCCTACCAATGGCGCGAAGGGACGGTGCATGGGCATTGTCTCGTCTTCGTCTTCGTTGCCATTTACAGGCGCCGTATATTCTTCTTCAATATTTTGAAGTTTGGCGGCCTCAGGGTCAAATAAGCCTGGTTGGCCAGGACGTTGTTGCGGTCGGTCGCGACGACGGTCTTCCCATTCGCGTTGACGGCGGTCGCGACGGTCTTCCCAGCGGTCGCGATTGCGGCCTTGGCCTTCCGGGCGTTGTTGTGGTGGCTGATCGCGACGGTTTGCCGAAGCTTCATTGTTAGGCGCTGGGCGGTTTTGGTCGCGGTTGGCTGGTCTGTCATTCCGATCTTCACGGCGTTGAGGAGGGCTTTGGTCGCGGTTGCCTTCAGGCGCAGGGCGGTTTTGATCCCGATCGCGTTTCTCTTCAGGAAGCGCACGCTTGGGATCGCGCTCGCGTTTTTCTGGAGGAATCGCACGGTTAGCTTCGCGATCTCGGGGAGAGGCTGGAGTAGCTGGCCGATCACGACGGGCGGGAACAGGCTTTGACGGAGCTTCTGCTTCGGGTGGCGCCGTAGGAGTTGGCTGTTCAAGATCGGTGTCGTCAGCCGGTTTTACTTTTCGGGCGCGGCGACCGTTTTGAGGGTTTGGCTCTTCCACAATCGGCACTACCCGATTGGTCGCGGTTTTTTCCGCAAGCGCCTGTTCGTCCAGGATTTTATAGATCAAATCCTGTTTGGAAAATTTGGCGATGCCCTTTACGCCAAGTTTTTGGGCGATTTCTTTGAGCTCTGTCACCAGCTTGTCGTTAAGCTGCAAAATGTCGTACATGAGTGGGGATGAAAGTAAGTTAAAATTGTGTGTTGGCGCGGCTCGATACCGGAGCGTTGGCGTTCGAGGAATTCGCGCGCAGTGGTGGGAATGTTATGGATGGATAGCGCCTATGCACCGTCCGAAAAGCCCGGACATAGCAAGACACCGTGTTTAAAAAGAAAAATTTGACAAAAACTGTTTGCAAAAACATCTTGCCAAGAAGGGCAAGAGATCGGTCACTCGGGAATATTGCGTGGATGAAAAATAGTCGGGAGGATGTTTGAAAAACCTCCAAGCCCTAAAATAGGCTATGTAAATACCTTAAACAGCAAGGAAAATGTGAATGGGGTGGAGGGCAACAAAGGCAATCCTTTGGCCTTAATTCCAGGATTGAACACTGCAAAGATAAGCCTGTTTTTAAATTCGCTCTATCTTGCGACGATTTTTTCGGCTTATGCCCAAAATTTACAAAAAACAACGTTTGCTCGCTTACTAAAACTGGCATTCCTGCAAATTGTTGCGATCCAACATTATTAGTTTTCAAAAGAACATTAAGGAATATATGCTCCAACTTAAAGTAATCCGCGACGATAAAAAACGAATCATCGCTGGCCTCCGCAAAAGAAACTGGACGGCGGCCCAAATTAAGGTCATTGACCAAATCCTGAAAACCGACGATGCACGACGCGCTACCCAAAAAGACCTTGACGACGCGCTGGGCGAAGGCAATCGCCTTGCCAAACAGATCGGCGCACTGATGGGCCAGGGCAAAAAAGAAGAGGCCGAAGCGCTCAAAGCACAGGTAGCCGTGCTCAAAACCAAAAGCAAAGACCTTGAAGAGCAGATGGATCGCTTGAAAGCCCAATTGGACGAGATGCTTTATACAGTGCCGAACTGCCCGCACAAAAGCGTCCCGAAAGGGAAAACACCTGAGGATAACAAGGTAGCCAAAGACTGGACAAAACCGTTCCCTGTTCTTCCCGAAGATGCATTGCCCCACTGGGAACTTGCCAAAAAATACAACCTTTTTGACCTGGAACTTGGCGTGAAACTCACCGGTGCAGGATTCCCCGTCTATCGCGGAAAAGGGGCACGACTTCAGCGCGCCCTTATCCAATTCTTTTTGGATGAAGCCGTAAAAGCAGGATACGAAGAAATAGAGCCGCCATTTCTTGTGAATGAAGATTCTGCGCGTGGCACAGGCCAATTGCCCGACAAAGAAGGCCAGATGTACCACTGCACGTTAGACAATCTCTATCTGATCCCGACCGCCGAGGTGCCGGTGACCAATATTTTGCGCGATGAAATCCTCTCGCTCAAAGAATTGCCCGTATGTATGACGGCCTACACGCCCTGTTTCCGTCGCGAGGCTGGGTCTTACGGGGCCCACGTTCGCGGCTTGAACCGCGTACACCAGTTCGATAAGGTGGAGCTAGTCCGTGCAGAGCATCCAGACCAATCCTACAAAGCCCTGCAAGGCATGGTGCGCCACGTAGAAAGTATCATGCGCAAACTCGAACTGCCTTACCGGATCCTCCTCCTATGCGGGGGCGACATGGGCTTTGTTTCGGCAAAAACGTATGATTTTGAAGTGTGGTCGGCGGCTCAAAAGCGCTGGCTGGAAGTGAGCTCGGTGTCTTGCTTCGAAACTTTCCAGAGCAACCGCCTCAAACTCCGCTTCCGCGACGAAAATGGCAAAACCGAACTGGCGCACACGTTGAATGGCTCGGCTATGGCACTTGCGCGTATCGTGGCGGCGTTGCTGGAGAACAATCAAACGCCTGAGGGCATTCGTTTGCCAAAGGTGTTGTGGAAATATGCGGGGTTTAAGGTGATTAGCTAAGTGTTAAAAAGGTTGATAAGGGTTTATGAAGTTTATAAGGGTTGATATTAGATCACTTAGGTTCTAATATCAACCCTTATAAACTTCATAAACCCTTATCAACCTCAGCCCTACCGCACCACCAGTTTTCTGACCCTCACTTGCCCACCTGTTTGCAATTTGACAAAATAAGTGCCCGAAGCAAGTTTGCCCGCATCAAGAAAATAATTAGTGTTTCCCGAAGGGATTTCTCCTGCAAAGACCTCCAGCACCATTTGCCCCAAGCTATTGTAAACCAAAATGTTGCCCCGAGCATTAGAGGAGGATTGTACCGGGATAACTGTGACAGCAGACGCCGGGTTTGGGTAAATGTCAAGCATATCAACCGCCGTAGCCTCCTCGGTACTTGAATTTTGAGTGACACAGAATTTCCACCAACCAGTAGGAGCCGTGATGGGACGGGTAAGTGTTTTTCCGTTGAAAGCCGTCGCTTCGATGTAATAGTAAACGGTACTGCCTGCAGGCTGCGTGGGGATAGCGCCAAACCAGTCGTCGTTCGCGATAATGCCCTGCCACATGTCAGTGCTTTTCCAATCAGCGGAAAGATTCGTGGTATAAAAAACTTTTGCGCCAAAAATGCCACTTCGATGTTGAATCGTCGCATATATCGAATACGCATCAGGGGCATTGCTATTGTCTTGACATTGTAATGCTTGATGGATGATACGCAGCGGGTCATTCACTCCAATTTCTTTGGTAATGCAGTGAATAGCCCCTAGCGAAGGAATAATGGCATTGCAATCAATGCCTACCACCTTGTAGCCCGGCATGGTTTCTTGCCAGATGCGCTGTGCCGTGGTGTCGTATTGCTGCTGATAGAAAGGCACAATAATAGTCTTGTTTACAAAAACAGCGTTGGCATAAGTTCTGTAATCGCCCGTGGTATTTGGGTATTGACCGTTTTCTGGTGGCATTGGTACGCGTACCACTTTATAAGGTGTGCCGAAGGCGGATTTGAAGTTGTTCAGGACATACTGGATGTTGGCTTCGATTTGAGGCCCATCCGCAATGCCTGTGGGGTATTTTCCCACCAGAAGCGTTTCCTCATCGAGCAGTTTCATGTGCATATCAATGTGGTGAATCCCATCGTAGGGCAAGGGCGTCATTTTGATATAGCGGTCAATGCCCATAAAATCCGAGAAGATGCCATTTATTTCGGTCTCGGTTTTAGACGTCACACCGTAGGAGTTGCCCGGCTTGTTTTCGTCTAAAATAAGTTGGGAAGCAAAGGCTGTCCCCATGCCGTCGGACATAAAATTGCCGCCAGTGTTCACCAAATCTGTCGGTGCAGCACTGGTGCTGTAAAGTGGAACGTTGAAAAAAGGGGCAATGGTGGTGGCGATGGTGTCATCTTTTGGGCGGTTAGGGCGGTTGTAAATCCAATCAACGAAATATAAGGAATCAACGTCGTTGGCGTACACGCAGTTTGGCCCATAATCGCGTACCCAGATGGAATTGTTCGGGGCGACTAAGAAGGTCACATTGGAAGAAAGGTCTACGCCGCTTGAGTTGAGTTTGGTCTTTGCCTGGGTTACAACGGTTTGATTCTCACAACAAATGACCACCTTGCACTCCAAGCGAGCAGCGCGTACGATTTCGGTAAGGATGTTCTGCTGGCCGTTCCAAGTAATGACAAGCGCCTGCAATTCTTCCCACTCGGCCATGGTACGCACCGGAGCGCTGGGTGGCGTAGTAATGCCAATGGGCAAGAAAGCCGGCGGATCCATCTGCCGTTCTGCATCGGTAGCATAACGAGGGAGTTCAATGGTTTGGGAATACAAGATTCCGGCAAAAAAGAGAGGGGCTAAAAAGGCGAGGGTTGTTTTTGTGCGCATAGTCAGAACGGTTGGTGAAAGACCCTCCAAAGGAAACTCATTTTTGTAAAATCGAAGGGTTAGAAGACAATAATGGCATTTTTTTTACATAAAAAAAGCGGCGCCGCATTACGCGTGCCGCTCGAACAAAACCCATTCTATCGTATGAAGCAAAATAATTGTTCGGTATGGTTATTTGGGTATTTGTTGATTTGGTTATTCGGGAACCCAAGCTGTGGAACATTCCCAAATCAACAAATAACCAAATAACCATCCTACTCAAACTCCTGCGGGAAGTGATTGCAAATCGCGGAAAAGAATTTTTTTCCGGTTGAAATACAACACGTTGGAGCGTTTCAATTGGTTTAATACAGCCGTCACCATTTGGCGGCTGGTGCCTGTGAGATCGGCAATATCTTGGTGCGTCATATTGTGTTTCACCAAGGTTTCAAGCCCTACTTTTCTGCCTTGTTCGTGGCCCATTTGGTGGAGGTATTCCACGATGCGGCTGCGCGAATCTTTCAGCACCACGTTTTCCAATTGACTCTCGGTGTAGCGCAAACGCTCGCCGAGGAAATGGAGCAGTGATTGGGCAAAGGCAAAATTGCTTTTCATCACGGCCAATACTGCGTTGGAGTCCAATTCGAGAATTTCGAGTTGATCGTCCATTGCGTAGGCAAAATCTCGGCGTACATTGTCGCCGGTCAAGCAAGATTCGCCAAAAAGTCCACCGGGGCGCACCACATATTTAATGATGTCTTTCTTTTCGGCGTGAACAGCCACCTTCACAATTCCTTTGAGCATGAAGTAGACTTTGTTCGCCAATTGCCCTGGTTTGTAAAGCACCGAATGTTTGCCGTAGGTTTGCACCATTGCACCGCGTTGGATGAGGGCGCGTTCTTCGGGGGATAGCACCGCAAAAAGCGGGCTTGATTCGAGTACGGGGAGTGAATTTCTCGTGTCCATGTTCAGATTTTAGCAGAATGTGTTTAGTCGCGTTTCTGACATTAGGACAGCCGCCCCTATCATTGCCCCTATTTTTGTCGGGAAGAAATATTTTTTGGCAACATCTTTGCAAAAGAGCATTTTTAATAAAATCGCCGATTCAAAGAATTAAATTTTTAAAAAACAGATTTTTAATAATAATGATTCTTTAATCTTTAGATAATATTGTAAGTTTTAGAATAAAAATTTTTTAGTTAAAAAGCGTGGAAACACCCGAACAGCAATTGCTCTCCGCTCTCCGATTCGGCAATGAAGGAGCACTCCGGCAAATTTTTGACCGGCATTACCCGCTTTTGATGTCGGATATATACCGCCTCATCCCCGATGAGAGCAGCTGCCAAGACCTTGCCCAAGAACTTTTCGTGGACCTTTGGAACAAGCGCGAAAGCCTAGACATACACACCTCACTCCGCGCTTACCTACGCCGCGCTGCCGTCAACAAGTCACTAAACTATATTAAGGCCAACCGCCGCGTCCAATTCGACGATACCGAAGACCTGGGCCATTTGCCCGATACTTCAGCGCTAGACACCTATAAAAGGGAAACACAAGAAACACTCGAAGATGCCCTTCACGCCGCCATCAATACCTTACCCGAAAAATGCAGGATTGTTTTCAACCTCAGCCGCTTCGAACAACTTTCGCACCGAGAAATTGCCGAGAAGTTGAGCATCTCCGTCAAAACCATTGAGAATCAAATTACCAAAGCCATGAAGATACTCCGCGATGCGTTGACCAATCATGCAGAATTGTCGTCCATTGTCATTTTATGGCTAAAATGGCGCTGTGGGGCGTTGGGGATGGGGCTGGGGGGATTGTCTTAATAACAGAAAACCGATGTGAAAACTAGTAGTTAAATCATGAAAGAAAACGAATTCATACTCCTGCTCAGCAAACGATTCTCAGGGGAAATCAGCCCTGTAGAATCCACCCGTCTCGACGAATGGCTCCGCCAGTCGCCTGAAAACGAGCAGTTTGCAACGGAGCACCAACGCATCTGGGAAAAGGCCGAAGGCTACGGCAAGACCTTTTCTCCCAACCTCGACGCCGATTTTCAAAAGGTACAAGCCCGCATCCGGAACCTTGCTCAGCCGACCCTGCGTGTTTCACTTGGTCAAAGGCTTATGAGAGCGGCGGCTGTGATAGCCGTGCTTTTGGCAGCTATTTGGGGCTGGCAACAGTTCTCTGCTTCCTCAAATGCAGAAGTGATTGTTTCAGGAGAAAATACTGAAAATGAAAGTGTCGGCCTTCCAGACGGTTCACGGTTCTGGTTGCGCAAAGGAAGTCAATTAACCTACGAGGAAAGATGGGCGGGAACGGAACGCCGCGTGAAACTCCGTGGCGAAGGCTATTTTGAAGTAGCACACGACCCAACACACCCTTTCAAAGTAGAACTCGAAAAGGGTGGTTCTGTGGAAGTGCTGGGCACCCAATTCGGTGTGCGCCAAACTGCGGACCAAACCACTGTATTGGTGCGTTCGGGCAAAGTCCGTTTTTCACCGACTGCCCAAACAGCAGGCCCAGTGCTGACCGCCAATCAAAAAGCCGTATTTGACCATTCGGCATCCCAAGTGCGGGTGTCGAACCTGAGTTCCCTCAACGAACTTTCATGGCAAACCGGCGGGCTTGAGTTTATAAATACGCCTCTAAATCACGTCGTAAGCGATTTGGAAAGATATTATGGCGTAAAAATCATCTTGCGCAATCCGGCCATGTCGAATTGCCCGCACAGCGCCCCGCTCACAAGTCAACCCATTGAAAAAGTATTGGAAACGCTCGCCCTCACGCACCAACTTAAGGTGAAAAAAATGGGAGAACGGTCTTTTGAATTGATCGGCGGACAATGCCGTTGAAAATTAGGTTGAATTTAATACTGCACGCTACTAAAGCGGCCCGCCAGAAACGTTCTGGCGGGCCGCTTTTTTACTTACCCTACCATCATCTCCCACAAATCCTCGTAAGGGATAATCTCCACGGCAAAGGTCTGCCCGGCCACTTGAGGCTGTTCTTTCGCAAGCACTTCCAACTCTTTTTTGATTTTCTTCTCAGCACTGGCCGATTTGTAGTCACGCTTGGCAAAAGCGATGAGCATGTTCAGAAATGCTGCGCTGCGGCGGTTCATGTCGTTGTCAAGATAGCGTTTGCGGTATTTTTCCAGCGATTCTGGGGAAATATCAGCGGTATCAAAAGTGCCTTTTACCAAATGGTAGATGACGGGCAGGAAAATCAGGGGGATGTTCATCCCTTGTTTGTCCTTGTCCAGCACCTCGATTTCGTTGGAGAGCCTTGCATACCGAAAAGTACCTACGGCTGCTTCTACTTTGGCAAGTTCGAGTTTGCCCAAAGCCGCAAGGAGGTGGAGGTAGCCACCGTAAAGTTGCCAATTGTCACGCACGGCGCCACCAAGCGACTCGAATTTTGGGTGTTGGGAGGCTTTTACGAAAAGAGCCAGCGCATCATCGTAACGACGGGCAAAAAGGCAGTAGTGCAGATGGAGCTCGTGTACGCGAAACCAGTTGAAAGAACCCTCTTCGGACAAAGAGAGGCAGTAGCTTGCCGCAGCATCCCCTTCATTATTTCCAAAAATACGAAGCTGAGTAAGACAAACGATTTTTTGACCTGATAGGGAAACCAAATACTCTCGATTCGTATTTTTTCTTTCTTTTAAGATGTCTAATGCCTCATCACAGACCTTTAAGGCATCTACACAGTTATTCACCGACAAGTATTTAATGATGCCAATTTGGGCAGTATGAAAATGGTATTGGCAAGTGTCTGCTTTTGGGGTCAATGGGTAGAGCTCCTCATAATATGCTGTCGCATATTGATGTATTTCTTCATTGGGTGAGCGACGTACGATATAATAATTGATTAAGCTTTCAAAATGTTCAAGTGCCAGCATTTCGAGGCGGCGTTTTTCTTCATATTCTCGGTGAATTTTGGCATATCGCTCGTGCATAGAGGCTGAACCGACAGCTCTGGCGTATACCCTTCGCAGACGAGATGCAACATCAGCAGTCAACTCAACAAACTCATATTTAATGGTTTGCTCCAGTAAATGCTCCAAAACATCGATCCCAGCTTTTGTTGCTTCGCGACCAAGAAGAATAAGGGCGGCAGCAAAATCTCGATAACAATTATAAGATGCTTTGGCTCGTTCGTTGAACATAGGCTGGTTTACATCCACAAAAAAAGCCGTGTTAAGTAGGTTGCGCTCCAGTCTGCCTTTCATGCGCAGGTATGCTTGAGATTTTGGGCTTTCGTTTTTCCCGTACAAGAATTTGGCGGCATCCTCATCAGACTGCACCTTTTCTTTGGCAATGGCATCGTATAAAGACTCAACCATGCTGCTCTCTTCCCCAGGATTACCCAATACCTCTATGTTTTTCACCTTGTTGCGGGTGATGGTTTTTACCAACTCTTTGAGGGCGTCAAATTCCATGCAGGCAAAATATGAAAATGAATATATGAGAGAAGACTTGAATCTCCCTGTATTGAAATCGGCGTTTTTGTCCTTTTTTGGCCCTGCAACACCCTATTACCTTTGTTGCAACAATTGACCAAGACAAATGTAAGATCATTTTGCAAAAGCAATAATCATATTAAGAGCGCGGGCGCGTCCGGGGGGATGTCAATCGCGTTACTGCCTACGGTTGTAGTGTTCATTGACCTATCCACAGCGGTGCTGTGGGGCTTGGGGTATTGGCGTACACCAAATCTGCCTGTATTGAAAACGGGGTAACTGTCCTTTTTTTTGATTCGAGACGGCGTGACCTTTGTGTCAGATTTCTTCTGATTCACAAAAAAACGTCTCGTTATGAACTTGGTACTCTTCCTCCTTAGCTTCTTTTTTGCTTCCCAGAACTCAACTGCTCATGCCCCTTGTCATCACAACGATGCTGGCACCATTAAAAAAAGTGATCACGGAAAAGACAAGGGAGGAAAATTTAAAGATGGTGATTACATCATTTGGAATGATACAAACCCCTAATGTTGAGGTCCTTAAATTAAGGAAACTCATTTGACCAAGAAATAATATTCGGGCCTCCGCCTCTGATAATCCGCTTTGTTTACACTCAAGAATTTGATTATCACTTTGATAATCTGCACTTTAAACCATTTTTCTGGTATTCTTCCTACCGTATCGGAAATCTAACACCGTTTTTTACCCTGGCCTTTCTTAATTTTTGAGAAGAGCCGTGGCCCTTTTAGGGCAAGTTATAACGACAGAAACAACCTACTTTAATCCTCCGGGCGGTTTTGCCCAACGGCTTGTTCCGTTTTTAATCTTTCTGCCGTGTATTAAAACACGCTTTGTTGCACTTCATTTAAGTAATCCATTTCCGAACCGGAGCGTTGCCTTGCGCTCCGGTTTTTTTATTTCGTTTTTCGTGCAGCTGTTTCCGAATCCGTCCACTGCTTGCCCATGACTGTTCAGCCGCCCATTCCAACTTTTCATCCAATGTTTTGTCCTTCCTGCCCGTAATTACGAACCTTCGGGCGCAATTTTGCACTTTAGGCCGTTTTCCGCAGCCTCACAATATTTTTCAACCTAACTACACAACACAGGAACGACGTATGAAACGACTGATCCTTTTACCCGCCATAGCCTTTTCACGCACCATAGTTTTGACAATGGTGTGGGCGGCGGCGGGCGCCCTCTCCCCCACTTCCCTTTTCTCTCAAGACCTGCCTACCTATGACCCCAGTACGATTGACGTGCCGTTCAAAAAATTCGTGCTGCCCAACGGCCTGCGCCTTGTAATCCATGAAGATCACAAGGCCCCCATCGTAGCCGTGAACGTGTGGTATCATGTCGGCTCGAAAAACGAAAAACCTGGCAAATCGGGCTTTGCGCACTTGTTCGAGCACCTGATGTTCAATGGTTCGGAACACTTTAACACCGACTACTTCCAGGCATTGGAGGCTATTGGTGGCACTAACCTGAATGGCACAACCAACGAAGACCGCACCAATTATTTCCAAAACATACCCCTGGGAGCACTCGACCAGGTGCTCTGGCTCGAAAGCGACCGCATGGGTCACCTGCTCGGTGCCATTGACCAGGCAAAACTCGACGAACAACGCGGCGTGGTGCAAAATGAAAAGCGCCAGGGCGAAAACCAATCTTACGGTAAAGCCAGGGACATCATTCAAAAAGAATCCTACCCACCCTATCACCCTTACGGCCACACGGTGATCGGCGAAATGGAAGACCTCAACGCTGCCAGCGTAGAGGATGTACATCAATGGTTCAAATCTTATTATGGCGCAGCAAATGCAGTACTGGTCATTGCAGGCGACATCACACCAGAAGCCGCTTATGAAAAAGTATTGAAGAACTTTGGCAACATCCCTGCCGGGCCTACGATTTCCCGTCCAAAAACAGATATTGCCAAACGCGTGGGCGACAGACGCGGCGAATACCAAGACCGTGTGCAGGAGGCGCGCATCGTGATGATCTGGAACACGCCTGAATGGGGCAACAAAGAAAATGCCGCACTTGACCTCGCCGCCAATGTGCTTTCGGACGGCAAAAGCAGCCGTTTGTTCAAAAAACTGGTGTACGACAAACAAATCTGTAGCTCCGCACAAGCCTTTAACGGCCCATCCGAAATCGGCGGCAACTTCGGCATTGTTGTCAACGTGAAAAAAGGCAAAACAGTGGAAGAAGTAGAAGCGGCCGTGAACGAAATCATGGATGAGTTCCTGAAAAATGGCCCTACGGAGGAAGAATTGAAACGGGTTAAAGCGTCTTATTTTGCAGGATTCATCAAGGGGCTGGAACGAATCGGCGGCTTTGGAGGCAAAAGCGACCTTTTGGCCGAAAACGAAGTGTTCGGCGGTAGTCCAGATTTTTACAAAACCACCAACCGCTGGTACAATGAAACGAGCGCCAAAGAGGTACAATTGATCACCCAGAAATGGCTTTCCGACGGCAAATACACGCTTATCTGCAAGCCCTTCCCTGACTATTCCGTGATTGGAACAGAAGTGGACCGATCTAAAATACCGGAGCTGAGCCAAAATGTGGCAGCAAAATTCCCAAGCCTGCAACGGGCTACTTTGAAAAACGGCATGAAAGTCGTGCTTGCACACCGCAGCGAAAGTCCAACCATGGCAGCCACCATCATCTTTGATGCTGGTTATGTTTCTGACAAATTTGGAGGCAAACTTGGGCTCGCTAAACTTGGTATAGATATGCTTGATGAAGGCACCAAATCGCTCAGCTCCTTGCAAATCAATGAAAGGTTGCAACTCCTCGGCGCAAGTCTGAGTATGAACAGCGAAATGGACAACTCCTTCATAAATTTCAATACGCTCAAGCAAAGCCTCGATCCAAGTCTCGATTTGTTGGCCGATGTGGTGCTAAATCCATCTTTTCCTGAGGCTGATCTCAAACGCCTTCAAGCCCAGCAGATCAGCAGTATCCAGAACGAAAAGAAGAACCCGCAAAGCATGGTCATGCGTGTCATGCCCACTTTACTGTACGGTGAAAACCACCCATACGCTATGCCCAATGGCGGGTCTGGCGAGGAGGAATCGGTGAACAGTATTACCATGGAAGACATTAAAGGCTTTTACAACAAATGGCTGCGCCCCAACAATGCCACCATCGTAGTTACGGGCAACATCACCATTGAAGAATTGACCGCCAAATTGGAAAAGCGTTTTGGCGCGTGGCAAAAAGGAGAATTGACCAAAAAAGTGATTCCGGAAGTGAAAACAGCCAACACTACAAACAAGATTTTTTTGATTGACCGCCCTGAAAGTCAACAAACTATGATTGTGGCTGGTTACCTCACCAAGCCTTACGGTCAAATGGACGAAAACGCCATCGAACAAATGAACAATGTACTGGGCGGCGATTTTACCAGTCGCATCAATATGAATATCCGCGAAGACAAGCACTGGAGCTATGGTACCCGCTCAGGTATAATCTATACACGCGGCCAACGCCCATTTTTTGTGATGGCCCCTGTACAGACCGACAAGACGAAAGAAAGTATCCAAGAAGTAATCAAAGAAGTGAATTCCTTCGTTGGCGACAAACAAATGACAGAGGCGGAATTTGACAAGACCAAGCAAAATACCGTGCTTGGCATGAGCGGTATGTGGGAAACCAATGCTGCTGTGAACGCCAGCGTCCGCGACGTGGTAAAGTACAATTTGCCTGACGACTACTGGCAGAAGTATGGTGCCAAGGTGCAAACGCTGACCTTAAAAGACGTGCAAAATACCGCCAAAGCAATTGTGCAACCTGGAAACCTCGGCTGGTTCCTTGCAGGCGACGCATCCAAAACCCTTCCTGGCCTACAGCAGCTTGGCATAGAAGTGATTCAGATTGATGCTAATGGGAAGGTGGTGTCGGCTAGGCCGAAGCCGTAGGGGGGTGATTGGTGGATTGGTTAACTGGTGATTAGTTGAGAGATTTTGAAGCCGGGAGCTGCTGATGCGCCTCCCGGCTTTTGCATTTCCTGTTTATCTTTGTCAAAAATTTCCAGCGCATGACTACCGCAGCAGTCCAAAAAAAGCCAGAAACCGCACCAAAAGAAGTTGCAACGCCACCTGCAACCAAGAAACAGCCGCGCCTTATCAAGTGGTCAGAATTTGAAAAAAGATACCTCAGCCGCGAGGACGGCTACAAGTACGAATGGCTCAATGGCCGCGTCGAAAAAACCGAATATACCATGAATCCAACGCAACTTTACATCCAGTTCAACCTCCAAGAAATATTTATGCGGCTCAAAACAGCTGGCAAAGTCTCTGGCCAATTGTTAGCTGAAACAGATTTGTTTTTCTTCCCGGAAATACATCGGCGTCCTGATTTTGCATGGTTGACTCACACTCAAGCAAATAACCTCTCCAACGAAGGTGTAATTGAAATTCCAGCCTTTGTTATCGAAGTAATCTCCACACGCGATGCCGCACAAAAAATCGTGGACAAGATGCGCCATTATCGGACAGCAGGGGTGCAGGTGGTGTGGCTCATTTATCCTATCCAGAAAGAAGTGCATGTTTATAGCAGCCAAAACCTGGAAAGCATGACCGTTTGCATGGGTGAAAAATTATGTTCAGCCGATCCTGTATTGCCTGCTTTTGCATTCCCGGTAAGCGATATTTTCAAAAAGGCGGAGGAAGGCAAATAAAGCCCCATCATGACGAAGCTTTTAGAAATCAACAATTTAGCGATAGAATTCAATTCTGAACGCGGCACAACCAGGGCCGTAAACGGAATTTCACTTTCACTCGATAAAGGTGAAACCCTTGGTATCGTAGGCGAATCAGGCTCTGGCAAATCCGTCACCGCGCTCTCCATCATGCGGCTTTTGCCCAGTCCGCCTGCTAAGATTGTTTCCGGAGAAATTCTTTTTCACCAACCAACCACGGTCAATCTCCTTGCCCTTCCTAAAAAAGAAATCGAACGCATCCGGGGCGCTCAAATCGCCATGATCTTTCAGGAGCCTATGAGCTCCTTAAACCCCGTTTTTCGCTGCGGACATCAGGTAACGGAAGCCATCCAATTGCACCAAAAAACCTCTTTTGCCCAAGCTAAAGCGCTGACAATCAAACTTTTTGAAAGGGTAAAACTTCCCGACCCGACGCGTATTTTCAACGCTTACCCACACCAAATCAGCGGCGGACAAAAGCAGCGCGTTATGATCGCCATGGCCATGTCCTGCAACCCCAGCCTGCTCATCGCCGATGAGCCAACCACCGCCTTGGATGTGACGGTTCAAAAGACCATCCTCGACCTGATGCGAGAGCTCAAGGAAGAATTGGGGCTTTCCATGCTGTTTATCAGCCACGATTTGGGGGTCATTTCTGAAATCTGCGACCGGGTGGTTGTTATGTTACAAGGAAAAATTGTGGAGGAAGGTCCAGTAGATAAAATACTCCGTCAGCCTGAGCACCCTTACACGCGCGGTTTGGTGGCTTGCCGCCCGTCTTTAAAACGAAAACTATGGCGAATGCCCACCGTTCCCGATTTTTTGGAGAACAGGCATTTTGAATCTCGTGTGGTAACGCTTGCCGAAACCCAGGCACGGCAAAAAAACCTTCAAGCCGAACCACCCATTTTGCAGGTAAAAAACCTCACCGTGCGCTACCCTGCCCAAAAAAATTGGTTGGGACGTCCCACCGAATGGCTCCATGCGGTGAACAACGTGAGTTTTGACATTTTTCCTGGCGAGACTTTTGGATTGGCGGGTGAATCGGGATGTGGAAAAACCACGTTGGGCAGAACCATTGCACGGCTGACCGAAGCCCATGCTGGCGAAATTTGGTACAAAGGCACTGATTTACAAAGTCTTAGCGAAGAGGCATTCCAACCATACCGTCGAGAGATTCAGGTCGTTTTTCAAGACCCTTACTCCTCGCTCAACCCGCGCATGGGCATCGGCGAAGCCATTGTCGAGCCTATGCAGGTACACAAATTGCACGAAAATGACCGCGCCCGCCGCGAAAAAGCCATCGAATTGTTGGAAATCGTAGGCCTGCAAGCCGATCATTACCAACGCTATCCACATGAATTCTCCGGTGGCCAACGCCAGCGCATTTGCGTGGCACGGGCTTTGGCCTTGCAGCCACGATTTCTTGTTTGCGACGAAATGGTGTCGGCCCTCGACGTTTCGGTACAGGCTACGGTGCTGAATTTGTTGATGGATTTGCAGGAAAAATTCGGCCTGACCTACCTGTTCATCTCGCACGATTTGAGCGTAATCAAGCAGATGTGCGACCGATTGTTGATTATGAATCTGGGTCAAACCGAGGCATTGGGCTACCCGGAGGAGATTTACAAAAACCCGGAACGGGAGTATGTTAGGCGCTTGATAGAGGCGATACCTGGGGAATGAGCGATTGGCCTTTATGTTTGGGGATGCGTGGATTCTGCGCACCAAACTTTTGCGCCTTAAATGAGTTGTATCAAAAACGTTGCCCCTCGCGCCATATCTACCACACAAACACATGCCTCTTATATGAAAACATTTTTTCGTGTTTTCCGTCATACTTTGCTTTTTGCCCTGCTAACCTTACTAACACAAATCGGCGGACTGATTTGGCTATTAAGTCTCTACCTAAATAGATTCGCCCAAAAACGGCGTCGAATTTGGGGGCTTAGTGGGGCGATTTTTTTGATATTATATACGGTAACGACCATTTATATAGTCCCGCCAGTTGCAAAGTATTGCTTTGATCGGGTGCCCTTACCTGCTTATTCCAATCCAAATCTAGAGCCTGAAAATATTGTCTATTGCTTTTTCAATCGAAATTATGTCAAGCCTGCATTTTTGAAAGCGCTTGAAGAAGTGGCCGAACAGATGCAGGAAAAATTTCCCGGCTCCACGGTCTCCTACATGGACGCAAACTTTCCCTTTATTGATGGCTATCCACTAGAGCCCCACCTGAACCACAATTATGGCAAGGCGATTGACATAACCTTTTATTGGAAAAACGCGAAAACGGGCGCTCCGCTTAGGAAAAGCCCATCACCCCACGGCTACGGGCTTTGGGCAGAAGCGCAGCCAGGAGAATACGACTACGCAATACATTGCAAACAGCAAGGCTATTGGTATATTGGATATGACGGAACATTTGCCAGCTGGTGCTGCAACCGTAAAAAATATGTTTTTGATGGAGAACGAACCGGCGAGTTGATGTGCTTGATTGCAGCACACCCAGCCTTTGGCAGGATACTGATCCAGCCGCACCTTAAAAAACGCTTTGGCCTGGAGGAGTACACCAATATTGTTGCCCAGGATTGCTTTTCAGCGAGGCATGATGATCATGTGCATGTGCAGTTGAAGTGAGGCTCAGCGCCCAAACCCAATCCCCCTTCTCACAAACAAGTTCAACTTGTCCTTGTCAAACGTGAACGTAGCCACATCGTCCAGCTTGAGCGTGTGCAGTTCTGGCTCTTCCGCAATACGAGCGGCCGAAGCACGTAGGTTCTGATTTTTTATGGCTTCCATCACCACCTGACGCACCGTGCGAGCATTGCCAAAGTACTTGTCGCGGAACTGATGCAGGAAGGTCATATACTTGCCGAGGTGTTCGCGGGCTTCTTCTTCGACTTGATATTTTTCCTGACGGAACATGTACAGCGCGATTTCCAGCAATTCTTCGGGCGAATAATCTTCAAAGCGCAACACCTTGTCGAAGCGGCTGGCGAGGCCCGGGTTGGCTTTCAAGAAGTTATCCATGTTTTCCGGGTAGCCGGCCACAAACACGAAAAATTCGCCGCGCCGGTCTTCCATGCGCTTGAGCAAAGTCTGGATGGCTTCGTCGCCAAAATCGCCTTGGGTGCCGCGGGAAGCGGCGGCGCTAAGCGCATAAGCTTCATCAATAAACAGCACCCCACCGATGGATTCTTCGATGCGTTCGGCGGTTTTGATGGCCGTTTGGCCCACGAAACCAGCCACCAAACCTTGGCGGTCGGTTTCTACGGTATGGCCGCGTTCGAGCACTCCGAGGGCTTTGTAAATCTTGGTCAAAATACGCGCCACGGTAGTTTTGCCCGTGCCGGGGTTGCCCACAAATACGGTGTGGAGGTAAAAACGCCCCAGCACGTCGCGACCGCTTTCGCGGTAAAAACGCACGAGGTCAACGAGTTCACGGATGTCGCGTTTGATGGCCTGCATCCCGATGAGGCTGTCGAGTTCGTGGAGCGTTGCAGCAAGCAATTTCTCGTCCACAGGGATATTCGGCAAAGCTTTTTTGCGGAAAACCTGTACTTTTTCCACGTCTTCTCGCAGTACCACGGTCAATGCTTCAGGGCTTAGATTGCGCACATTGGGCATGGCCATGAGACGCAAGCCGAGCTGAATTTTGGCTTTGTCTACAAGATCATGTACGAAGCGGGCATTGCCAAAAGCGCGGTCGCGAGAGCGGAAAGCCTCGGTAATGATTTCGTCCACCAAGTCCTTGGCTTCTTTGGCAAGGGTGACCTCCTTTTCTTTGGAAGCGTATTCGGCAATCTGGGCAAGTTCTTGCGGCAGGTAGTCGGCAAACTCGAAACTGAGTTTGAAACGGCTGCGAAGACCCGGGTTGGAGTCAATAAAGGTTTTCATTTCCTTGGGGTAGCCTGCCACTATGATGGCAAGGTCGCCGGGGCCATTGGAGAGTTCGCGGACGAGGATTTCCACCGCTTCGCGACCAAAATCCTTGCTGTCTTCGGGACTTCGGGCGAGCGCGTAGGCTTCGTCAATAAACAACACGCCGCCGCGGGCCATTTCGATGGCATCTTTGACTTTTGGGGCCGTTTGGCCGATGTATTCGCCTACCAAATCGGAGCGGTCTACTTCATGTACGTGGCCTTTGGAAAGCAGGCCCATCTTTTTATAGAGGCGGCCCATCATTTTAGCCACCGTGGTTTTGCCGGTGCCTGGGTTGCCACTGAAAACAGAATGCACGTTGATGCCGTCTTTTTCGGCGAAACCTTTTTCCTTTCTAAGCTGCAGGAATTGAATGTATTGCGCGTGTTCGCGGACTTTCACTTTGACCTCGGCAAGACCGATGAGCGCGTCGAGCTTGACCAAAACCTCTTCAAAAGTCTCGGTGTCTTCCGGCTCAGGTTCAAGGAAAACCTGTAGTCCTTTTTCCGGCAGATAAACGGGGTGCGTACCGTAATCCCAATCCTCGGCCACGTCGAAAGGCATCACGGCAAGGGTCTGGTCCATGAACACCACCTCGGCGCTGTACCGATCCCGCCGCCAAGAACCTTTCACATTGGAACCCCAGCCAGCGGTGATTTTTACGCCATCATCGCCTTTTTGAACACTGTGCAGGCGCACCACCTGGCCTTTGAGCTCGCGGGCGTTGTTGTAGAATTTGATAAACACTTCGCATTGCCAAGCTTTGCTGAGCAGAACGTTTTTAAGCATCAACTCGGCATAGACATAGCGGGTCTCTTCGTCGTGGAAGCGTTTGAGGTAGTTGCGCTCAAATTCTGGGGTGTCGTCGTAGGGGCCCTCGTACATTTTGAGGGAGCTGATTTTGCAGTACGGATTATCGCCACGGCTGATGGGGCGACCTGCGTCCTCGACAAAAAAGTTTTTTGAACCCACCTTTTCGCCCTCGATCCAAGCTTCCCAGACATAAGCGCCTTTTTTCCAAAATACGCCTTCTTGCTTATTCCCCCAGCCTTCACGGATATAGCCGACTGGGTCGAATTTGCTGACTTTGCGCTGAAATGGCAGAATACAGAGTTCTTTTCGCTGCTTTTTGACGGTATAGCACCGGAGTTCGACATTTACTTCCCAATCATCAAGGTCGAACTGTTTGTTGAAAAAAGAAAGTTCGGCGTAGATATAAGAGGTCTCCAAGCGGTCGAACACTTGGCGGTATTTTTTCTTATTATCGGCGAGCCATTCGGTGGACGAATAGATCTTCAACTCCTTAAACTTCCAGTTTTTGTGTTCGGGAGCGTCGTTGAGTACAATCTGTGGTTCAGTTTCAAAATCCATAGCGAGGCAAATATGCGAACTTCGCTGGAAAGAAAAGCGAGATGTTAGCAAATTTCCTGAAAATGAGCCAACCTCCAAGGTCAATCTTGCTGTCAACAAGAAAACTTGATACTCATGAAACACTTTTTACCCGCGCTATTCCTCACCCTCACCCCTATCCTCAACTGTCTCGCACAAGACATCCAAGACCGGCCTCAAAATCGCTCACCTAAGTTGATTGTTCAGACAGGATTGGGATTGCAGTTGCGCGGAGAATTGTACAAATTCTCTGTTCTTTCCATTGAAACACCTCTCGACGATTTTTGGCAGGTTGGGATACAAGGTAGCCATGTCTTCCCCAAACCAAATAACAATGGATATTCCTTCGGTGGAAGTGATTATGACAAATTTCTTGGAGGGTTTGAAGTGGGAAGTTTTGCCAAATTTTTCCTGCACGGAAAGTATAGTGGGCGAAAAAGCGTCCTTTATTGCGGCGGCGAAATTCGCTTTGGTGCGATTCAATCAGGAGGGCAGTTATATGGTGATTTATTCCCTACAGTTTACACATACAAAACAACGCAGCGCACCCAAAAATACTTAGTTCGTTGGGGGACACAGTGGCGATTTGGCCGTTATGCTATATTGGAAGTAGCCTTGCCTTTTGGTTGGCAACATTCAGAATTTACATCTAAAACTACTGAAAACGGCGTTGAGCGCATTCCTCCGCCCACCAGGAATGGGAAGTTTGTTATACTACCTACCTTTCAATTGGGCGTTGCATTCTAAACCTCATTTAAACGCCTGCTTAGCTTGATCTCCCGTTTGTTCGTTTTGGTACCACAAGGAGTTCATTGTTTTGGCTAGGTAAGTGTAGATTTGCGCCTTATTTTCAGAAAAGATATGGCTTCTACCCACACTATGCTCTCTGAGCGCGTTCAAAATCTCGCCGAATCCGAAACCCTCAAAATGGCCCGAATGGGCCGCGAACTCCGCGCTCTTGGTCACGATGTTATAAGCCTGAGCCTCGGCGAGCCTGATTTCGACACACCCGATCATATCAAAGAAGCCGCTTATCAGGCACTGAAAGATGGCTATACCAAATATACGCCCGTGGCAGGTTTGCCCGAACTCACAAAAGCCATCAGCGAAAAATTCAAGCGCGACAACAATTTGGACTATCGCCCGGAACAAATCGTGGTGAGCAACGGCGCCAAGCAGTCCATCTACAACCTCTGCCAAGCCCTGCTCAATCCCGGCGACGAGGCAATATTGTTCTCACCCTATTGGGTTTCCTATTATGAAATCGTAAAACTCTCGGGCGGTGTGCCGGTGTGCGTGTACGCGGGGGTAGAACGCGAATTCAAACCCACACCCCAGCAACTTGCCGACGCGATCACGCCCCGCACCAAGTTTGTGCTGTTCTCCTCACCATGCAATCCAACGGGCAGCGTATTCACCCGCGAAGAATTGGAGGCCTACGCCAATGTGCTTGCTCCGCACAGCCATGTGTTGGTGGTGAGCGACGAGATTTACGAATACATCAATTTTACCCACGAACACGTCAGCATCGGCTCCTTTCCGCAAGTAAAAAACCGTACCGTTACGGTGAATGGTTTTGCCAAGGGTTTTTCCATGACAGGCTGGCGTTTGGGCTATATGGGTGCGCCCAAATATGTGGCCGATGCTTGTTCCAAGATTCAAGGACAAGTGACAAGCGGTGCAGCTTCTTTCACACAAAAGGCGGGAGCCGTTGCTTTAATGGCCGATATGAGCCCCACCTTCGCCATGCGCGAAGCCTTCCGCGAGCGCCGCGACATCATCCTCTCGATGATCGAAGAAATACCCGGCATCCGCGCCAACCATCCAGACGGGGCTTTCTATATCTTCCCCGACGTGAGCAGTTATTTTGGAAAAACGGACGGCCACACTGTCATCAAGGATGCCGACGATTTTTGCGATTACGTCATGACCAGCGCTTATGTCGGTTTGGTATCGGGCGCGGCTTTTGGCGACCCAAACTGTTTCCGGCTCAGTTATGCTGCTTCTGAGGAGCAATTGAGGGAGGCGATTCGGCGGATGAAGGAGGTGTTGGGGAGGTTGAAATGAAAAACCCCGCCTCTATCCATCCTTTTTTCCAATTTGCCCAAGCATCCTCCACTGCCGATTCGGTACGTTCGTAAGTCTGTGCGGTCTGGGAAATGGTTTGTGCCAAGTTGTCACATTTTTGAAAGGCTTCCAAAAAAGTATACTGCGGAGCAGTAAGCGCGGAAATCCCGATGCGGTAATTTTTTCGAGCAATGGCAACAAAATGAGCAGATGCTTGCGGGATGGCGGGGTCTTCTCCGTCTGCGACGCCTTGATAATATGCGCTTACCGGAAAACGATACGCGCTCAAAAAAAAGCACGGTTGAAGCCGAAGTGATTGATCTCTATCATCTGGTGTAGCATAGGCTTGCCCTTCGTGTCCGGGGGCGTCAAAACTCAGGTAAAGGTTCCATTCAAAACGCGCGAGGTCAACCATAAAATCAACCCAGGGCTCTTTTTCGGCCTGTTCTTTGTCTGGTCTCGTTTCTTCTAAATAAGCGGGAAACCGCTCACCCAGCACGGCAAGTGTTGGGCTTCCCGAGGGAAAACTCAGCAGATATTCGCGGGCAAAATCGTCAAAAAGATCCTTGCCCAAAGCATGACAAAGTGCCTTGTATTGGCCTTCCAGACATTGCAACAGACGCGCCAAATATCCCCGCTGGTAAATAGCCAATCGTTGCTCAGCAGAAAGGGTGTTGGATGGAGCAACGTGCAAGGGTGTCTCTGCCTTTGTGTTGCTGGAAGCGCCAGAAAATACAAGCATTTCCTGCATCCACGCTTGTATTTGTCCCAGCGAATATTCCCGGTTTTCCATAGATCAAAGCAATTCGGCATGTGCCATTACGGGCGAAACCATAAAATCAATAGGTGTAGATTGTGCCGGGCTTTTTTCAACAAGATGACGTTCGAAATCAGGAACGAAATTTGGAATTGCCGAACCCATAAAATTCCGGGCTTTGTACAATTCAGCAAGGCATTCCTCAAATGAGGGAATATTGCCGTCCCATTCCAAGAGTGTCGAAACGCCCCCTGTACGCTGCCAGGCCAATCGGAAGAGCTCCCAAACCTGCGGCAGTACGGGCCGGTCGTGGGTATCAACGATATGGGTTCCACAATGCTGGTGCCCCGCCAAGTGCATTTGCACCACCTTATCGTGCGGGAGCGCTTCGATATAGTCCACCGGATCCAGCCCGGAATTGAAACAAGTCACATAGACATTGTTCACATCGAGCAACAGGCCACAACCCGTTTCGGCCACGAGATTGCTCAAAAATTCAGGCTCCGATATGGTGGAGTGGGTGAAACTCAGGTAAGTGCTGGGGTTTTCCAAAATCAATGGGCGTTCAAGAAAATCTTGTACTATTCGAACCCGCTCGGCCGTATTCCAAAAGGCTTCTTCTGTAAGTGGCAAGGGCAACAAATCGTGCGTATTGAGGCCCAGAACCCCTGTCCAGCACAAGTGGTCGCTCACCCAAGGCGGGTTTATTTCGGAAGCCAAGGTCTTCAAGGCGCTCAAATAATGGAAATCCAAAGGCGTACTGCTACCAATGGAAAGCGAAACCCCGTGCAAAACCACCGGATAACGCTCTGCCAACTGCCGAATGACATGGCGTGGCCGCCCTTCGGAAAACATAAAATTCTCGGAAATCGCCTCAAACCAGTCCACCGCCGGCCAAGATTGCTGGATATGGTCAAAATGGACATGACGAAGGCCCAAGCCCAAACCCAGGCGGGGCATGGCCGCCACCTTGGTTTGTAGGCTGGAAAGGTTGTAGTTGCTAGATAGCATAGTAGGTCAGAAGTCGGTACTAAATGCAGGAACCGCCACCGCTCATGCCGCTCGCGCCGCAGGCTACAAAAGCGCTGTTGTAATTGGTTTTCAACCAGGCTGTGGTGGGTCCGTTAGGCATCGGCGAAGGGCCGTATTGGCGCCCGGCTGCGTCCATTTTTGCTTCAAAAACCTTTCTGGCGCGCAGCCATACACTTTGTCCCCTGTTATCACCTTCTGTTGAAAAACGTTCGGCGTTGATTGGTACGGCACAGGAGCCCTGCCAGGCACAGAGGTTGTTACCAGGATTGTTTTGTTCGTCGCCATCCCCGTAAAGCCCACAGCCTCCCTGCCCGCGACAATCGTTGAGTGTATGGCAACTGTGTTCGGCTGCGGTGGCACAGGTACCAGTGCCGGCGCAATTGTTGATACCGAGGCGATCATGCCCTTTGCAGGCGTTGAGGCCCATGCAAACGTGCAATTCTTTGTATACTATATTGGAAGTGCTCATGGCGAAAAGAAGCTGATTTTGTAGTTAGAAGTTGACGATGGCGACACCCTCAGGGGTGTATTTGATGTTTACATCTGGCAAGTCGTATATCCGCTGCGCGATATTGGCATCGCAAATGCCCGGGTATCTGGCGCTTACGGTATCGCACAGCGCCAGCAATTCCTGCTTGGGGTCGTCCGTTTGGAACGGGAAATTCTCAAAGGTGGGCGCCAGGACAGTGCCATCGGGCGATATGGCGGTATAGCGCATATTGCCTATCAACTTGTCCAAGATAAAAATCATGCCTTTGTGCATCCCTATGTAAAACATGGCGTACTGGGCATTTCCCGTCAAGGTATAGCTCACTTCTGTTATCTTGAGCAGGTAGGAATACACGGCATTTACCAAGTCAACTACGCAGACATATTCTGCGGGGGTGTTGGCCCTTTTAGGGTTGTTCGGGAATTGAAAAAGGAAACAATTCCATTCGTCTGCCGTAAAATTCTGAGACTGGGTCAGCAACGAATTGAACTTATACCAGTGCGAGTCCTCTTTTTTGCTGGGGTCGTCTGGCTTGTGCGTATCGTCATGGTTGTAGCCTTCTCCCTGATCTTTGATCATGGTGATGGCAGCTTTTGCAGAGGCTTTTGAATTGATTACCATCAGGTTGCCGCTGTCGTCCTGATTTGAGTAGTGTGCGCTGGACTCCAAGGGTTGAATCGGATTGTTTTTCTCGATAGGTTTGGTAAAAGCAACCGCATTGTCCGGATAGATAGTATCCACATTGCTGGACACATAATAACCCGTTGTACCCGAGCCCTTTTTATCTGACAACTGGTACGAATCCCCATGCTGGAAGTCCGAATCCTGCAGTTTTTCAACCAGTGTAAGGATATAATCGTAAAACTGGCCCAGGGTATCCCAATTGTCCGACTCCGGCGGGGCGTCTTTTGCTTCCGGTTTTTCAATCAGGAGAAATTGGTTCAGTTGGTAGACTGAAAGCTTGGCGAGGTCAAATAAGGGCCCCGGGCGGTGCTCCAAAAGGTTGGTCGGGAACGACTGGGGCGAAAGACCATAGATTTTGGGCGTCCCGCCTACAGCCCGAAGGATATTGCTGGCCAAAGACATGTGCAACATTTCTTCTATGGCGACACTCATTATGGTGCCTCCAGCCTTGTTGGCAAAAGTCGCAATCATGTAATCGTTGGGAGGCCCATACTGGTCGCACTTTTCAGGCCTTCGATTGATGGAGTAATAGGTGTACAGGTAAATGGGGATGGTACTCAGTTCGACCTGAATGGCTATTTGAAGGTGGAACTTCAATTCATCCAACACTGACAGTTTAAATTCCATGGTCCGTTTTGTTTGTGATTTTTATATATAGAAGGTGAAACAATGTTCTAAATGGAGCGCTCCCAGACCCCGTTTCCATGGCTCACCAGGCGAAGTTTCCGCTGTTTGCCGTAAACAATCAACTGAACGCCCTCAATGGCAAATGGTAAGCCGCTGCTGAACTGAGACCAGGTCGAGCCTCCGTCCTCAGATTTGAAGACGCCATAATCCGTTGCTACAAACAGGTGGTTTGGGTTGGAAGCATCTACCGCAAAAGCTCTGGTAAATGTGTCCGGCAAACCTTTTTCAATCGAGGTCCAAACCCAATTACCTCCCGAAACAGTCCCTTTCCAAACCCGGCCCGGGCCATATCCTTCAACTGTGAGGTACAAGGTGTTTTTATCTGTTGGGTGTTGTGTAATGGAAGACGGGTTGCGGTTTTTGGGCAAGTTCGGGCCTGTTATATTAACCCAAGTCGCCCCTCCATCCTTGCTGTGAAACAAGTGCATATCCTTATAACGCGGCGCTGTTGCTACGAACAATTCCATTTCGTCCTCCGGGCTGACCAACATTTTTAGGATCGGATTGCCATCCAGGCCCGTGCCTTTTGAGTCGGGCGTTACCCAGTGTTTGCCAGCCGCCGGCTCGCCTGCTTGTTTTCGCGAGGTGTAAATTATGTCCTTGGCTGCGTAAAGCAAGTCGGGGTTTTTGGGCGAAAAAGCAATAGGCGCGTTCCATGAAGTATGTTTGGAACACAAAGTATCCTTGCCGAATGGACTGAAATCCGGGATAAAATTAAAGGCGCCGTTTGCATAGTTGGCCGATGTGTCAGGGTTGTCAATCTTCACCGTGCTTTTAAGATGACATCGGGCAATCATAGACCCCATGTGGACCGTCATATAGGCCACGTCGTTTTTATCATCGTAAGCACAAGTGCCGGCTTCGTGGCCAAAGCCATAAATCATTTGCCACTGGCCTCTCCCGATTTTTTGATTGATGCCCATATAAGAAACGCAACCGGGGCCATAGTCCTGGGCACAGCCAAACAATATATTCAGGTCATTTTGGGAACTTGCCACATGGGGGTAAAATTGCATAATGGCAAGATTCCTATTGATGCGGTGGATCGTTTTCAAACCGTCTTCGCTCATATAAACCCCCTGGTCGCTGCACACATAAATCAAGCCTGCCACCTTTGGCTCAAACAAAATCTGGTGTACGTCGAAGCTGCCCATTGCCTCTGGCAAGCATCTACTATTCAGGCCGCTAGACCCTTTTATGTTGTTTAAGCCGCTTATCGTTTTGCCGCCGTCCGTTGACTGATAGATGGGGGCGATGCCGCCCAACAGCAGTTTCTGCTTGTTCGACGGGTCAACCGTAACACACATGGAATAATGGCCTTGTCCGCTAGAAAATGCGGTAGCATCCTGGATGAGCGACCAAGCATTGCCGCCATCTGTAGAGCCATACACCCAGTTTTTGGAGGTCTTAGGATAAGTATTGGGCCAAACACAATCGCCGTGCACAACGGGTAATATGGAATCGCTGCTTACCTGGTTGTTGGCAAAGTAAAGCGGGTTCCAGGTGCCCATCACCGCAAAGATTGTATTCGGGTCGGAAGGGGCGCGGGCAAATTCTGTTTTGCCCATAAATTCGCTGGGGGCTCTTGTTACAACACATTTCCAGGTATTGCCGCCATCCTTTGAAGTGTAGATGCCAGCATTGGGGGTGTTGAGATTGCCAACTGCTGCAACCACTTGGTTTGGATCGGTAGGGTGTACACTTATATCGGTCACCATCACCTGATTCAAAGACTTGCTGAAGTTTACACCATCGTCCGATTTGTAAACGCCTTCGGTTGTGGCAGCCCAGATACGCATCCCTGTTCCGTTTGGCGCCATTTCAATATCCTGAACGCCCAGCGTTTTTATGTTTGGCAAGCCTACAGCCTTTTTCCAGGATTTGCCTTGGTCGCTGCTATAGAGGATACCAATGCCATAAGAGCCTCGGTTTTTGTGCTGATCAAAACCGCCATCTGTATTGTTGTAATTATAAACTTCACCCGTTCCGATGTAAATCACCTTTGGGTTGTTTGGCTGTATGGCAATTGCAGCCACACCCAGCACTTTAAAAGTATCGGTGTTCACCCACTGCCACCCTTGTGTACGGGTGTCTTTGTTGACCCAAAGCCCACCACTGGCTGAACCGGCATACAAGTGGTAAGGGTTATCGGGCGAAATGGCGAGGCAAATGACCCTCGACCCCCAATCGTAAGGGCCAATAAATGACCAATCGCCCTTGGGCAGGTTTGCGTATGGATCAGGATAGCCGGGGGCGGATTCGGGCAGCGCGGGGTTGCAAGGGTCGGGTGCAGGCTCAGAGATTTTAGGAGCCCCTCCGTTGCAAGAAATCATCAAGATCAAAAGGAGGTAGCAGAATATGTCTGTTGCCGTAACGAAATATTGTTGTCTATTGCGTATAATTGTAATCATTTTTAATAGATTTGATGAAAAAAGCGGACAAATATAGATGCAAAAATTGCCGTGTGGGAATTTGCCAATTTTTTTGATAAAAACAGGTATTTCTACGGGTACGCCATACTATTGAGAGGTATGCAAGCATGCGACAGGAAAAATCCCCTATCTTGATGCATTCTTGGTTTTATGCCATGATGTTCTACTTTGATTCCTGTTGGAAACCATCTTCAATTGCCTGATTGACAGTTATGTAGCGGATAAAGTGGGGATTGCCCAAAACTTTCTCGAACTGCCTTTAGCAGCAAGCCTAAAAGAAAATTTGCTCAGCCTGTATTCCGGCGATAAACTCCAAGCTGCTGGGATTGGGAACGATGCCGGACTTACGCATGATAAGCTTATCCGAAGCGACAAGATTTATTGGCTCGACCCTAAGCACGAGAACTTGCTTGAAAATAATTTCTTCAAGCTGATGGACCATTTTGTCCGCCACCTAAACAGCACTTGCTATACAGGTATTACAGGCTATGAGTTTCACTATGCGCTATACGAAACGGGCAGTTTTTACAAAAAACACCTCGATCAGTTTCGCAGCAACAAAAGCCGCGCATTTTCAATGATAATGTATTTGAATGCTGATTGGCATCAAAAAGACGGCGGGGAACTGTGCATTTACCATGAAGACAGCATGCAAACCATTGCCCCGATAAATGGCACCTGTGTGTTTTTCAAAAGCAGTGAATTGGAGCACGAGGTGCTGGTTACGAATCAGCCTCGGTTGAGCATAACAGGATGGCTGAAAACTGATTAAGGGTGTCTCATTTTGGATTGACAACCACCGTATATTTCTCTGAGCGAAAAGCCTCAATCTTTTCCTCATAAAACTGCATACAAGGCTGGATTTCCTTTATGTAGGTATGGCCCTCATATTCCTCCTTTATTCTTTCGTATATCACGACGCTTACGTACTTGGACTTGTGCGCCAACAATCGTGTTTGGTGGGCGGTCAGGAGGTAATTTTTGTGTTCTTGAGGTTCCAAAAAATAATCGATTGTGGTGTACAGGCTTGCACTGTTGCTATTGGAAGTGCTAAACCAGCATTCCAGTTTAATATGCAAGGCAGACTTGGTGTTGTTTTCGAGAAAAAGGGTAAGTGGCGGAGTGGCGGCAGAAACCGGAATACGTGTGTACAACTCGGTCCAAGTACGCCGGATTTTTGGAATCGCCAAAAACACCAGCGGAAAACCCAATACAATAAGTCCGATGGAAGGATAATTGCGCAATAGCAAGGCAATTATTATGATTCCTGCTAACCCTGCTGTATAAAATATCCCCAAAGCCCAGCCTACGGATGCATCACCACCGGGGGCTCGCCTACTGAGGTAATAAAACAGGGAAACTACCAGCGCAATGCCATAAGTGACTAGTAAAATGTAATAGAGATATAAGGCCATGAGGCAAAGTACAAAGAATCATTATACTACCGCCAAGCCTTATTCAATTTAATAAACGCATTGTAAACCGCCTGATGCATGATGGAAGCATGGTCCTCTTTGGAAAAAAACTCAAAACTCACTTGAATCTCCTTGCTTTTAATGGCTTTTAGTTTGCGGTATAGATTTTTGGCATCGTTTTCCATCACCGCGCCTTCTTTTCCCACAGCAATATAAACCTTCGTTTTTTGCTGAAACCCTGGGACTGAAAGTCCCGGTTTTAAAGCCAACAAAGATTCTTTGTCCCACCAAAGACTGGGGCTTACAATGATGTATTGATTAAAGAGTTGCGGTTTTTTATAGAGGATTTCTGTAGCCAATAGCCCGCCCAGGGATTGCCCGATGAGGGTTCTGGAGGCATTCGTTTTGTAGGTTCGATTGATAAACGGTTGCAATTCTTTTTCCAGAAAAGCGATGAATTTTTCAGACCCACCCGTGGTTGGAAAATCCTTTTTATCAGCATCAATGCTGGTGGGAAAGGTAAAATCCCGCCTTCGATCCACGTTGGCAATGCCGACTACAATGGACTTTGGCATGGTGTTGACCCATGGGAAATTCGCGTATTGCACCAAGCCGACAACGTGGATAAAATCTTCATCCACTGAGCCATCCAGCAAGTAGATCACGGGATAAGTCGCCGCAGAATCTGGGGAATAGCCCGCTGGGAGGTAGATATTGAGCGTTCTTTGCTCGGAGAGTTCTGCCGAATACAGGGTGACGATACTGCCAAGCACGAATGGTTTGGTCTCAGCGCGAGTTTGTTGGGCGCTTGAGAGGAGGGGGAGAAGCATCAAAGATATTAGGAGTTCTTTTTTCATGGCGTTTGATTGATTTGTCGCATACTACTGGACATTTTCTAAAATTGAGACCTATAAGGTTTTTAGAAACCTTATAGGTCTGCGGCTAATCAAAAGTGTCCAATAGTCTGGCTTTGTCGGCACAGCCGACGGGAATAAGCGGCACAAGGCTGAAGCCTTTGCGCCAGCGGCCCGGCACCACCTCAAGAAGCTATAGAAAGCGCCTTCAGCGCGGCCAGCCACCCTATCAAGGTGAGCGCATTGCGGACAAAATTCATCCGAATCCACCAGGATGCCATGCTGCCAACTTTTGCAGCGGGAAGCGTTTCGGCACGCATCAACTTGATGGCGGTCGGGATGAAAAAAGAAAAGGTTCCGATCCTTTCTACCAAGGTAATCAGCGCAGCCGCCAGCCACCAATCGTGCCTGGGTTCGTTTGACTGCCAAGCCACCACCAAATTGGCCAGCGTGAGCAAGGTTAGCGGCATGGTGGTTACAAATCCCCAGAATTTCCGCCCGGTGTCGGTTTGGTTCATGGCCTCGCTATTCACCCGATAACCAAATTCAGGAGATTTGATGAACCACTGCGGGAGGATGATCCTCGTTTCATACAGCCCGGCACCAAAGGCGGTGCCGAGATTGAGAATGAAGAGCCACAGGAGGATTTCGGGAAGGTGTTGGGCCATTTTTTTGTTTTTGACTGTTATGGCATTTTACCGCGCCATAATTCGACTGGTCAATTCAGGAAACCTAAAAGCGGCAACGATCCAGATGACGGCCTGAACAATACAGGGTATCATAATGGGCATTGCATGCTCCAAATGCGTGGCAATAGCGCCTCCCATATAGGCAGCAAGCAGTAAGGTGCCCAAAACGCCGGTTCTCGGAATAATAAACAAGATAAGAGCGAGCAATTCAACGATGCCTATTATTTGCATGGTTCTGGCATCCAAACCGAGCGCTTTGACCATTTCCATATGCTCTTCCGCAGGGAATAATTTGCCGTAAGCACTGAAAGCGAAAAACAAGCCGATGATGCCTGTGAGTATCCAGAGGATGATTTGTTTAGTTTTAGAACTCATTGTTTTTATGTTTAGATGTGAAAAGATTCAGGTCAATAGCCGTACACTTCACAACCTACTCGGCGGCAAACTATACAACAACAGCGTATTCTCCCCAAAATACTCCTTAAACGCCAGCCCAAATGACCCCGGACTGCTGAAGCCCACTAATTCAGAAATCGCCTGCGGCGTTCCGGCGCGTTTTTCGAGCAGAACCTTGGCTTTTTCGAGGCGCATTTCTCGGATGAGTTGCACGGGTTCTTTGCCAGTGAGCACCTTTAACTTCTTGACATAGTGCGTCTTAGTGAGTTGCAATTTGCGGGCGATGTCGTCGGCCATGAAATCGGGGTTGGCGAGGTTGTGCTCGATCATCTGCACGGTTTGGAGCAGGAACGGATCGTTCAACTGCACCCGGTTTTCGGAAAAATACAGTTGGAGGAAGCGGCTGAACTGCTCGTGCTTTGCCTTACGGGCATCTAAAAGCCGCTGGACGGAGGCGTCAAACTCGTCGTCAATAACGGGCCGGGTGAACCAGGCATCTGCCCCGGCGCGGAGTGCGTCGAGTTTGCCTTCATTGCCAAATTTATCGGTGAGCAGTACTACGGGGATGTGGTTGGTTCGTTCGCTGAGTTTGATCTGCCGAGCTATTTCGATGCCCGCGTTGCCGTTGATGAGCACGTCGCACACAATCAGGTCGGGCAACATCTCGGAGGCCATTTGCAGTGCCTCGGTGGGCGAATTGGCGGTTTCAATTTGAAAACGGTCAGACAACAAAGACTTCAAGTAGAGCACTACTTGGCGGTTCGGCTCAATGAGCAGACAGATTTGTTCCGGTTTTGGCCCATGGTACACGGTGTATTGATCAAGCGAAGTATGGGTGCTGGCTTGTGCGCTCTGGGCGGCCTCCACGGCTGCCGAAATCAGGTTCGCATCGGCATCGTGCTGGAGATTGGCCCGCATGATGTCCCATTCTTGCTCTTTCTTTTGCATTCTCTTGCGCCATCGGCTATCGCTTCGAGAGGCCCATACCATCAAGGTGAGCAAAAAAAGTCCGCCCAACACGGCATAAAGCCAAGCCTTTTCTTTTTCTATGCTAAAAAACTTGCCCCGCTCGGCCATTTCGCGCTGGCGCAACGTGGCGAGGGAATCGAATTGCCGTTGCATCCCAAGTTTATCCATCCGGCGTTCGCGGACAGTGAGCGAATCTTGCGCGACGGCAAGCAGTTGTTGGCAAATGAGGGCCTGGTCGGGGCGTTCCCACTTTCGGCATTCTTGTACCAGTGTTTTGAGCAGGGCCGCTTTGGTCGTAAAATCTGGGTCATGACGCGCGTCGAGTTCGGCTTCGGCCAGCAATTGGCTGGCGCTGCGCTCATCCTGGTTGGCCTTGTAGACCTTCGACATGAGGCTAAGTGCCGGAGGAGTGATAGGAAGGTCATTGCGATTCAAAAAGTCGCGCAAAAATTCTACCTCTACTTGCGCTTGTTCGTAATTGCTTGATTGCGAAAGTTGTACGAGCAAAGCAAAGCGATCCGCCAGCGTGTCGAGCACGGCGGCAGACTGGCCGAAAAGGGATTCGACAGCAAAAACAAAAAGCGTGAAAAGGAGTATTCGGTGTATTCGGTGCATGGGTATCAGAGAAAACGAGTGCGCAAAAAAAGGCATTTTTTGGGAAACCATGGGCATTCTGGAGATTCTAAACTGATTGAGGGTGACAGTTGAGGAATGTGAGGGAGTGAAAATTTGTGGTGTTTTTGGGTCGCGCCCCCTACCCCTGAAGGGGAGTCTATTCCGTCGAGTGCATAGTTTGTTGAAAATCAAACCATTATGCACTCGACGGAATAGACTCCCCTTCAGAGGTAGGGGGCGCGACCCAAAAACACCACAAATCTTCAACTCCCTCACAATCCCATCTCCCCAACACGCTCAACACACCCAATAATCCTTTACATGAACTTAACTTTGCCCTTTCATAGCCCATTATTTCGATGCTGAAAAGTTCAAAACCATTCCTTTTCCCCTTCCGCTTGCTGGCGTTTTGGTTGTTGTTTTTTGTGGTGTTCCGCTTGTGGTTCGTGCTGTGGTTTCACAGTGAATGGTCGGCAGAAAACCCTGGCACTATCTGGCTTGCGTTCTGGCATGCGCTGCCGCTGGATTTTAGTTTTGCAGCTTATCTTTTGGGCCTTCCTGTAATATTATGGCAACTCGGTATTGCCTTCGGAAGCCGCGCCTATCCCTTT
>JACMMM010000171.1 GCA_014379065.1 Saprospiraceae bacterium | reverse complement strand
AAGTCGTCTGACCACTAGATTCGTGAGTAATAGTGGTCAGACGACCTGGAGTCGTCAGACCACGGGACCGGATTTTATCGGAATCAATTTTTCTCCGGTCAGCAAACGCAAGGCTGACGCACAAACCTGTGAGGTTTTTAAAACCTCACAGGTTTCAGGCGCTGTGGCCGTTTTTTATAAAAATGCCGAATCCGAAATCCGCGAAATACTCGAAAATTATCCCTTCAAAACGGTTCAACTTTATGCGGGCGATGTGTCACCGGAGTTTGTACGCTCACTGAAAGTCCGCGTTATTTTGGCGGTGAAAATTATTGATAGTCTCACTTGGAGTGAGACTATCAATACACTTATCGAACCCTACGCCGCCGATGTGGATTGTTTTATCCTTGACGGCGCCAACCCCGGTAGCGGAGAACGCATCGGCACAGAAATTCCGGCAGATTTCCCGTACCTTTTTTTGCTCGCAGGCGGTTTGCATGAGAGTAATCTGGACGCAATCCTTGCCTACAAAAATTGCATTGGCGTGGACATAGCTTCGGGCATTGAAACCAATGGAAAAGTTGATCTGGAAAAAATAGAGCATATCGCTCAACGACTAATGCCGCGTCCGGCCAATAACGTATGAATTGGGGAGACAAATTTTTGCTTTGTCAAGGCCGGAGGAGGGCGCAATGCGGTACATTTTAACCGACGAACAACGCAGAAAAAGGAAAAATTTGGCCGCTATATTCGTACGTTATTGGCCGGACGCGGCATTAGCCTCGCTACCTTTGCCGCATGACCTTCCAAATCGTTTTTAACCTCTACCCCTATCAAAACGTCCTCCTGCTCCCTTCGGCCAACGTCGTTCAAAAAAGCAAAGACGGCCAATTATCGCACCTCGTGCAACGCGCTACCACCGCCACCGTGGGCGCTTACGAACTTGTACCCACCGAAGTCGAATTGCGCCTTTTGGACCTCATTGATCTGCTTAACCCCAAAGCCTTGGAGGCCAAATACAAAGCACCCAAGGCCAAAACATGGCCAACACTGGCCCAATTGCTGGCCGATCCGGCAACTAAACCTATCGTTGAAAAATTCATTTTTAGCAAATTAGATGTTTTCTTTAGCGAAATAACCCAGCACCAACTCCCACTCACCTTGGATGCCGAGCACAAAACCTTAGCAAAAGATGTGCTGTTGCACTGCTCCGAATCAGAACTTATTCCCCATCTTTTTTTCAAAAAAAACCCGGGTGCGGGCATCGAATACCGCCTTCGGCTTGGTACCGAGACGGAGCATTGGGACATCTGCGAGCATGATGTGAGCCCGCTCACAAACACCGACCCGGCTTGGATTTTAGATGGCCACACTTTGTACCGAGTGCCTGGAATCAACGGCAACATGGTGAAGCCTTTCCGCCAAAAAGAGGCGGTGCTAATACCGCCAGACAAGGCCCGTACCTATTTTCGACAGTTTATCGCCAAAAGTGTCCGCCGTAGCCGTGTGGAGGCCGAAGGGTTTCGGGTGGAACGGGCCGAGCATTTGCGGTCCACCCGCCTCGAAGCAACCGAGAATGTGCTGGAGCAGCAATGGCTGCTAAAGCCTGTTTTCGAATATGACGGTGCGGAATTTGCCTACGGCGACCACCGCGACCGCACGACTGCGCTCGATGTCCCGCCTGATGAGGCAGGCGAAATCACCGTACATCTCATCTGTCGTGATGCAGCTGCTGAACAGGAGCGAATAGATTTGCTGAACAACATGGGGCTTAAGCAATCGGATCATCTTTATACTGCCGACACGGAAAACCGTTTGGACGGGCTGCTTCGTTGGCTTGCTCAGCACCGCGCCGCCCTCGAAGCGGCAGGATTCAGGTTGGTAGCCCCCCAAATCGAAGGCAAAACTATCTCCCTGACGACGGGCGAATTGAGTCTCCGCTCCGAAGCAGCGGGCGATTGGTTTGATGTGCAAGGCCAGATTCAAGTGGGCACATACACGTTTTCGTTCCAGCGACTAATACCGCACTTGCTTCGGCGCGACCCGTATTTCCCATTGCCTGACGACACTTTTTTCCTTATTCCCGAAGAATGGTTTGCGCGTTATTCTGATCTAGCTACCTCCATCCAAGCGCAGGGCGACGCGCTGCGGTTGCCGAAAGCGCTTTACACCCTTTTGCAAGGTGCCGAAGTAGAAAGTACTGCTGATGAATGGCCTGTCATTGATCCACAACAAATTGATTATCATCCATCTGAAAACCTAAAAGCTTCGCTAAGGCCTTATCAACTGGCTGGTGTAAAATGGCTCATTGGTCACTGCCAACACGGTCTGGGCGCATGCCTCGCCGACGACATGGGGCTGGGGAAAACCCTGCAAACCATCGCCACGCTGCTTTGGGCAAAGGAAAATTTGCTTGCCAAAGACGATCCAGAAGGTTCATCGGCAGCTGGCCAATTGGATATTTTTTCGGCGCATCGGACGGCTTTGCGGCCACTAAGCGCACTGGTCATTTTACCTGCTTCGTTGGTGTTTAACTGGCAGCGCGAGTTGGCGCAGTTTGCACCCAGCCTGTTCGTCTATGCCCATGTTGGGCCGAATCGGCAGAAGCACTTGAGCACCCTCAGTACGCACGACGTGGTGCTCACGACTTATCACACAGCTCGCCAAGATTTAGCCTTGCTGGAAAAAGTGGGATGGAAGTTCATCGTGCTGGATGAAAGCCAACAGATCAAAAACCGCGAATCGGACATTTCCAAAGTGGTGCGTGGATTGCATGGCCAGCACAAAATCTCCCTTTCCGGTACGCCCATTGAAAATTCTCTGGCCGACCTCTGGACACAGATGGAATTTATAAACCCCGCCACGCTGGGCAGTTATCCGGCGTTTCGAGAACAGTTTCAAACGCCCATTGAACGACAAAGCGACGAACGGGCAAAAGCCAGGTTATTCAATCGGGTGCAGCCGTTTTTCTTGCGACGCACCAAAGAAGAAGTTGCCCCCGAATTGCCCCCTTTGAGCACTCAGGTTTTTTACTGCGAAATGGCCGAAGCCCAACGCAAACGGTACGAGGGCGTCAAATCTGCCGTGCGCAACGAAATCCTGGCATTGTTTGACGACCCCAAAACCCGTTTCCAAGCCTTGCAGGCGCTCCTCCGCTTGCGCCAATTGGCTTGCCATCCTGTGCTGGCGGATGGAGCATACGAAGGCGCGAGCGGTAAGACAGAGGATGTGTTGGCGCAATGGGACCTTGTGCGCCGCGCAGGGCACAAAGTGCTGTTTTTCAGCGCCTTTGAACAGCACTTGCAAGTTTTTAAACGCGCCTTGGAAACCGAAAAAACGCCTTTTGCATGGCTTACAGGTGATACGCCCATGCCGGAACGCGCCCGAGCGGTGGAACACTTTCAAACCGACTCAAGGGTGCAAGCATTCTTGATGACACTCGGCGCAGGCGGCGTTGGCCTCAACCTGACGGCAGCCGACTATGTATTCATCCTGGATCCCTGGTGGAATCCAGCGAAAGAAGACCAAGCCATAGCCCGCGCCCACCGAATTGGGCAGGCACATCCCGTGACGGCTTTGCGCTTCATAGCGCGAGACACTGTGGAGGAAAAAATCATACTGCTACAAGAGCGCAAAAGACAATTGGGGCGTGATCTTTTTGCTGCTGGGGCTGAATTCCCTTTGTGGAACCGGGAGGATTTGGAAATGGTTTTGGGGGATTAACTGTTTGAGAGGGGATGGAACACGGATGCCACGGATGTGACACGGATTTGCTATTTTTACCTTCAAATCCGTGTGTCATCCGTGGCATCCGTGTT
>JACMMM010000170.1 GCA_014379065.1 Saprospiraceae bacterium | reverse complement strand
TCATTCTGGCCGGCGGCAACCACGCTTGGAAAACGGGCCGACCGCTCCACGAAGGACAAGAAGACGGCATCCTGACCGCTTTCGAAATCAGCCAAATGAACCTTTCCAACACCGAACTCGTCGTATTGTCGGCCTGCGAAACGGGCCTCGGCGACATTCAGAGCCGAGAAGGAGTCTATGGCCTGCAACGCGCCTTCAAAATAGCGGGTGCCCGCTATCTCATCATGTCGCTGTGGCAGGTCCCCGATTTCCAGACTCAGGTGTTTATGAGCACTTTTTACAAACACTGGCTGGAAGGCAAAATGCCCGTGCCAGAGGCGTTTCGCGCCACCCAATCGGAATTGCGGGCCAAATACGGCGAGGCATTCAAATGGGCGGGTTTTGTGCTGGTGGAGTAGCAAATATGGCATAAGGAACGCTGTTCAAGGTTGCCACTTGGCCAAAATAGTCGGCATGGGAAACTACTCCCCCGTATCACTTGCTTTTCACCCCAAACATGCAATTAAGAGCACGCTCTTAACAAGACTATTATGGTACTTTTCTTTCGCGCAGTTTTTTTTTGCCTCGTACTCTTTACGCCATTTGCGCTTGGCGCACAGGCAGCCTTGCGGCAAGTGGATAGCCTGAACACGCTTTGTGAGACTTTGATGGCAGATGAAAAATACGAGGCAGCGTTTATAGCCAACGAGGCAGCACAACAAAAAGCAGCAAACGATTTCGGGCGAACGTCGGGCGCTTACGGTAGGGCCTGTCTTCACCGCGCATATTTATTTTATTTTAGCAAAAATGCCAACTTGGCAGAAGCAACGAAATGGGGGCTTGAAAGTCGGGATGTTTACGCGAAAGCGTCGGGGGTATCCAGTTTGGAGTATGGCCGATCCTGCTTTTTTCTGGGTTGCTTGTATTTTCAAACGGACGAGCGAACCCAATCCGAGGCGTTTTTGTTGGAATCTCTGAGCGCATTTGAGAAGGTCGCGGGACGCGAACATGCCGATTACGCCGCTGGCTTATTGGTTTTGGGCGCGCTATACCAACGCACCAACGGATATAGGGATAACGAATGTGAATTTTTGCAGTACGCTTGCTTGGGAAACTTAAAATATAAAGCTGGGAAAAAACACCCTTCTTATGTTCAGGCTCTGCAAAATGTAGGCGACTTTTTCACCAATATAAATCACTTCGAAGGGGCGGAGGCCGTACTGACGGAAGCAAAAACGATACGGGCAGAATCGGATAAAGAAAGCTTGGCGTATGCGGAAGTACTGCTACTTCTCAGCGATCTCTATGGCAAATGGGGCCGTTATGAACAAGCCAAACCATTTGTTGAGGAAGCAATAGATGTGGTGAAAAGAAAAATGGGCCAAAGCCATCCGGCATACGCATCGGTCTTAAACCAGGCAGCGCTCTTTTATCAGGAAACAGATAGCAGTCGAGCCAAGCAATACTGGCGCGAGGCCGAGCAAATTTTGGGAAAAACAAAAGGGGTATCCAACGATTATTACCTCGCAGCGGTCAATAATTTGGCCGAAATCTATACGCTTCGGGGAGACTATTATCAGGCTGGTACCTTGCACAGAATCAGCCGAAAAATGTTAGACGGCATGTTAGGCATGTCAAGTGTTGATTACAGCAAGACAGGGTTAACCAATGTGGGGTTTGTTAGTACGCAAGACCGTAAGGTGATGTTGTTTGAAGAAATCCAAAAAATCATGCTGCATATTGTTGCTTCAGACCAATCTGTAGATGCAGGCACATTGGCTTTTTTGGGTGAAATTTTTTTGATGAAAGGTGGCTACAAACAAGCCCAATTGGGCTCTCGAGCGGCAGCGGCGATTCAGAAAGAAATATTGGACGAACAAGATCGCAGACATGCCGCAACCCTCGACACATTAAACCCTGCATACTCCGCCCAGGGCAAAAGCGCGAGTGGGCAAAAATTCTTCAACAATACCTACCGTTTTAGAGAAACGGAGTTGGCGGACTTACTGTCTGAATCTTCGCAATCCCTCCGCACCCTATCTTTTCTTTACGACCAACGCGATCAATCTGCACAAACGGGTGTTTATTGGGTACACTTCAATAAAATAGCGCGCAACCTCATCGAAAAAACAGCTGACGATGCCGCAGAGCACCGATTTGCAGTCGGCGGGACTTTTTATGAGCCAATGCCCTCTTCCCGTATGATCAAGTTGTTTGAGATGTTGCGACAAACGCCCCTAGAGTCGTTAGCGAGTACCTGCTACGATGATGCGCTGTTTTTTAAAGGCGTTCTCTTGAAAAACACCCAGACTTTGGGGAGCGCGAAAAATGGATTGGATACCCTGGACTGGTTTAGCACACAGTTTTATAAAGAGGTTGTCTTGGAAAATACCCAGGCTTTGGGGAGCGCGAAAAATGGAATGGATACCCTGCGCATTATTTATACTGACTGGCTTAGCACACTGCGCCAACTTGCCCGCCAATACGACCTGCCCTTGCCCGATCAAAAAAGCATATCTGCGTTGACCGAAAAAAAGGATAAGTATGAACGAGCACTCCGTATCCCATTGGGTCGTTTGGCGTTCAGGTCCAAGAAGACGAGTTGGAAAGATATACAAAGCAAACTGCAGGAAGGCGAAGTGGCGATTGAGTTTGTATCTTACCCAAAAGGCTCCGCAAAAGATAACACTTGTTATGTCGCTTTAGTGCTGCTACCGAATGCTGAAGCCCCCCTTTTTATCCCACTTTTTAAAGAAAGTGAACTCGCAGCGACGCTCCCAGGCGCGACAAAAAACAAAGCCGAATTTTACAATGCATTATACGATGCAAACCAAAAAGGCGCACGACTTTACGAACTGATTTGGAAGCCATTAGCCACCTTTTTGCCGGCGGGTGCCAAGGTCTATTTTTCGCCCGCTGGCCTGCTACACCGCCTGAACTTACCAGCCCTCCCCACACCAGCAGGCAAAACCGCCGCCGAGCAATGGAACTTGATACAACTACAAAGCACTGGTCAATTGGTGCATACCACGCCGACCGCCACAAGTACCACCGCTGTGCTCTACGGTGGCATCGAATACGACGATGCGGCCACTACTAAGGTCGCCTCTGTCTTTGCTAGCGGGCTACGCGGGCCAAATTTTTCCCAGACCGATTCGACCCTGCGCGGGGCCACATGGGGCTACCTCCGCTGGACAGAAGTGGAGGTAAAAACCGTTGCTCCGCTGCTCCAACAAAATGGGTATAAAACCGATGTAATGAAAGGCATTGACGCTACCGAAGCCTCGCTCAAATCCTTAGGCGGCAATGCCAGTGCTTCGCCCAGCGTGCTACACATTGCCACGCATGGCTATTTTTTTCCC
>JACMMM010000169.1 GCA_014379065.1 Saprospiraceae bacterium | reverse complement strand
CAAACAACTACGGCAGAGCTCAATTTCAAGTGGAATTATTCAGCTTAAGGCTTAACCTGACGACTATGGCGAGGGCGCCAACAAAGGCAAAGAAGAAACCAGAAAACCCGGAAAATCTCCTACCTGCTCACAGCAAATCTGTTCCATCACCTGCTTCAACTGGGTTTTTAATATGGATATAGTGTGCTCGCCGCCCGCTTTGCCCAGCGCGGCTACGCCGTACATGAAAGATCTTCCCAGGAACGTAAATTCTGCGCCGCAAGCCAAAGCCCGAGCCACATCAGGGCCGGAGCGAATGCCGCTATCCAGCATGATTTTGATTTTACCGGCATAATTCTGGACGATTGGCTCGAGTGCATGGATGGAGGATTGCCCCGCGTCCAACTGCCTGCCACCGTGGTTGGAAACGATGATTCCGTCCAAGCCTAAGCGAATTGCCCGGGCGGTATCTTCCTCGCTGGCCACGCCTTTCAGGACAATCTTTCCTTTCCAACGCTCGCGAATCGGGGCGATTTTCTCTTCGTTCATTCTTCCTGAAAAAGTCTGGTTCATATATGTGCCCAATTGTTTCATGTTCAGTCCCTTGGGCATGTACTTTTTCATGTTGGCAAAATTGGGCTGACCATGCAATAGCGTTTGAATGGCCCAGTTAGGTCTCCCCATAATTTGCAAGATATTCTGCAAGGTCATTTTAGGCGGCATGGCCAGTCCATTGCGGATGTCGCGCGGGCGATAGCCAAAACTGGGCACATCACAGAGTAGTACTAAAACCTGGCAACCTGCCGCTTCAGCACGATCTAAGAGGTCGTCACGCAGGGCGTTGTCGGCAGGATGGTAGAGTTGAAACCAGAATTTTCCTTCTGTGAGTTCTGCAATGCGCTCAATACTTGTGGTGGTAACGGTGCTGAGCACGAAAGGAATGTTGTGTTCTTTAGCCGCTAAAGCCAAAATCTCCGGGGCCTTGGGCCACATAAGCCCTTGCAAACCAACGGGTGCGATGCCAAACGGCGCGTCGTACACATGGCCAAACAATTCGGTTTTCAAGTCTGAGCCGCTGTGTTGGGTCAGGTAATGGGGCTTCAATTCTACCTCGCGGAGTTCGGCAGTGTTTTTATTCAAGTTTATGTCCTCGTTGCAACCGCCTTCGAGATATTCAAAGGCAAAGCGGGGAATGCGTTGTCGGGCGCGTTTGCGCAGGTCGTCTATGGAGGGGTAGTTTGGGTTGTAGGTCAATTTCATCGTTGTGGTGATTTGTTTATTGGAGGATTTGGGGATTTGAGTCGCTCAAGCTATGATCCGTTGGAGCGAAATCAGGTTTTTTGACAACGGCTTTTTGTTCCAGCAAGGATGAATTGCCATGGCTGCTCCAAGTGCTGTGGCCTGTGCAACTTCTGCTGCGAACACTTCTATTTCCGGGAAAGCCTCGGCCATCAGGGTCAGATACACTTGATTTTTTGAAAAACCGCCGTCTACAAAAATGCGCTTGACAGGTGTGTTGCCAATGGCCAACCGGGTCGAAACGACTTGTTTTTCAATGAGTTGGCGCATGAAAACTTGGTATTTGGAATCCACGTTTACGAAACCTTGAAGGTTTCGTAAACGTGGATTCTTCATATCCTGGTAAAAATCCTCGGCCACGCCGAACTCCGCCGCCAATACTTTTACTTGAACCTCATGTTCATGCCCACCAAAATACCTTGCTGCTTTTACGGGTTTCCCTTCGTAACTAAGATAGCATAAGCAGTCCTGGGCGAGTTCATCGGGCGTGAGCGGTTCCTGATTGAATGGATTGAGCGAAATACACCACGTGCCCGTAGAAATCAGCACAAAGGGTTCGTCAAAACAGGCGAGGTAAGGAATCAGCGCGGCGGAACTGTCGTGTAAGCCAGATCCGACAGCCAGATCAAAGTCAGGAGGCAACTTAAATTTGCCTCCTGACTTAACGATGGGCGGAAATTTCTCAACAATACCTTCGGCTTTTACCCAGTCGTGGTAGTCATTTCTCTGGAAATCCCAGAGCATGGTATGGCAGCCGATACTGGTGATTTCGCTGGCGCCGTGCTCCGCGTAGTCAGGGGGTGACTTCAAGGCACCCCCTGACGGGTT
>JACMMM010000168.1 GCA_014379065.1 Saprospiraceae bacterium | reverse complement strand
TTGCCGCCCTCTTTTGTTTCACCCCAAACACCCTCTAAAGAACCCGAAGAAAAAAAAGAAAACGGCCCTATTGCCCAAAACAATGGATTGCCTTCGCCGCGTTTCCCCGCGCCCAATATTCGGGGAGAAAACAGCGAGAACAAGGAATGGAAAGCCCTGCTCAACCAAGTGTGGTATACGGATTATCCAATGGTTGATCTTAGTTCATCCGAGCCCTTTAGCAAGGCGGATCAGTCCTTGCGAACCCGCGATTTCAACACGGCGTATGTACAATTGCAACGTTTGGAAAGAAAACTACCGGAAAATGATACGCTCCAGTTTTTAAAAGGGTATTGTCTGCTGGAAATGGGCGAAGGGGCAGAAGCGCTCCGCTACTTTTCCGGGCTGGAACAGGAACATGCCGATTGGTCCATGCGCCTCGATTGGTATCGCGGTTTGGCGCAGTTGCTTCAAGGCGACAAGCAGACAGCGAAGGCCGTGTTTGAAAAAATTGCTGCTACGCCTACCCATACTTACCGCAAACAAGCCGGACGTGCCCGGCAGTTGTTGAAGTAACCCCATGCGCTCTATCCTCATTTCTATTTTAGCTTGCATTCCGGCGTTCATCCAGAGCCAGGTGGTGGATTCACTGGCACAAAAGCAAGTGGACAGTCTTTTGAACCTCGCTTTTGTCCTCACCGACGAGAGCAATTTTGCTCAAGCAATTGAAACCAACACGGCTGCCGAAAACCTCGCTTTAGCCTTATTGGGGCGCAGCTCAGCCGTTTATGCAAGGGCCTGCAACAATCATGGGAGAATACTGGCTTACCAAGGCACCCATATGGAAGCGGAAAAGTGGTACCTGAAAGCAAAGGACATCCAGAAAAAGGTGTTGGGAGAGCAACATACCGATTATGCTGTTACACTCAACAGCTTGGCAACCCTATATTCGGCATTGGGCGATTACGCTTCCGCAGAGCCGCTCTTCCTGCAAGCACAAGCCATTTGGGAAAAGGCCCTGGGGCCTGAAAACGAATATGCCGGCTGGAGCGCCGAGAGCTTGGGCACGCTGTACCATCGGATGCAGCATTTCAAAAAAGCCGAACGGTATTATGAGGAAGCCAACACGTTGCGGCGGAAAACTTTAGGCCCACAACATCCCTATTACGCCAGTACTGTATGCAGCCAAGCAAGCCTGTGCATGCAGATGGGCAATTACAGCAAAGCGGAAAGCCTTTATCTGGAAGCGAAAGCCATTCAGGGAAAAGCATTGGGCAAGCTACACCCTGATTATGCCCACACACTTGACGGCTTGGCTGTGCTGTATGATGATTATCTGAAAAACCCCACCAAGGCAGAGGGACTTTATTTGGAAGTAAAGTCTATCCGGGAGCAAACGCTTGGTAAAAACCATCCTGACTATGGTTGGAGTTTGGGCAATCTCGGCAATTTCTACTGGTACAATGGCCAGTATGCCCAAGCCGAACCACTCCTGGTGGAGGCCAAAAATTTGTGGGCGAATACCTTGGGCAAAGCATACGTCGGCTACGGCTGGAGCCTGCACAAATTATGGGCGCTTTACTGGAGCATGGGCGACTATGCCAAAGCCCAGGCCTACGCGATTGAGCGGAATCAACTCGAAAGGGCCGAATTGCTTCGCAGTGCCTATTATCTCTCAGCGGAGGAGTTGTCGCTTTATATCCGCAAATTTCAGGATGGCTTGGATGAGGATTTCTCCTTTGCCAGCGGGCAAAGCGGAGATATCGGCACTTGTTACGACGACGCGCTTTTTTACAAGGGATTTCTCCTGAATACATTATACCAAATGCGCACACTGGCTTTGGCTGACACAGCGAATGCCCCGAAGTTCAGCGAGCTGCAAGCCTGTGAGCGTCGGCTTGCCATTGAATATTCCAAACCATTGATCGAGCAGCAGCAGATCAGCCAATTAGAAGAAACAGCGAATCAGCTGGAGAAAGACTTGGCCCACAGCATGGTTGGGTTTAAGGAAGCCTTGCGCCAGGTAAATTGGCAAGCAGTGCAGCAAAACCTCCGTCCCGGCGAAGTTGCCCTCGAATTCGTGCACTACAAGTTTGCAAATCCGCGTCCCACTGATAGCGTACTGTATGCTGCCTTGCTTTTAAGTGGTGGAACTCAGCCGCCTTTAATCGTCCCGCTTTTCGAGGAAAAGCAATTGGCTGCTTTATTGGAGGCACAGGGCCAGTCTGCAAGTACCCGAATAAATGCGCTTTATGGCGCCAGCTCCCAATCGTCGCTACACACCTTGATCTGGCAACCCATCGAAGCCGCATTGGCTCGTTTGCCCGGTTTCTCGAATTCAGCTGCCGATCTGAAAACCATCTATTTTTCTCCCAGCGGCTTGCTCCACTACCTGAATCTCGCCGCTATCTCTCTGCCCACAACACAACAAAACCAAACATTGACAGCGACGCTGGCCGACCGTTATTACTTGATCGAACTTAGTAGTACGCGGCAATTAGGCGTCAACACTCCTCTTAGAGATAGCCTGTACGCTGACATTGACAAGCAAGGAATGGGCATACTCTACGGTGGCATTCAATACGACTCGACGCTGCGCGGCAATCATTGGAACTACCTGAAATGGACCGACGTGGAGGTAAGCGCCATAGCTGATCTGCTAATCGAAGCTGGTATGCAAGCGCAGCTACGCCGGGGCTACGATGCTACCGAAGAAAGTTTCAAGGCCATTGGGACAAAGGGACAGCCCTCGCCGCGCATTTTACACTTGGCTACCCATGGCTTTTTCTACCCACCCCCAGCCCCGACCCCACCCCCAGCCCCTGAGAGGGGAGTGGGGGTGGCCGATCCCATTTTCAAACTTTCTAATCAACCGATGATCCGCGCTGGACTCGTTTTGGCTGGTGGCAATGCTGCCTGGTCAGGCAATGCAGGGAGCCAGGTCGCTCGTCCGGAACGTGAGGACGGTATCTTAACGGCTTATGAAATTAGCCAAATGAACCTGCGCAATACGGAACTCGTAGTGCTATCGGCCTGCGAAACAGGTTTGGGCGATATTCAGGGGAATGAAGGCGTTTATGGTTTGCAAAGGGCCTTCAAAATCGCGGGCGTCAAGTACCTGATCATGTCGCTCTGGCAAGTGCCGGATTTCCAGACACAAGAATTGATGACGACTTTCTACAGTCATTGGATAGAAGACAAAATGGCGGTACCGGAAGCGTTTCGGTCAGCCCAAAAGGCCATGAAAGAGAAATATAGGGACCCATTTTTTTGGGCGGGTTTTGTATTGGTAGAGTAACCCTTCTTCGCCTTCGGCTACGGCGGGTAAACAGGATTTGTATTGGTGGGTCAGAATATTTAATGGTATTCTGTTTCAGCCCGCTCGGCCATCTACGCTGGGCGGGCTGATTTTTTCCAAAAAACTCCTCCGCACGCTTACCTGCCGACGCTGGGATGCAATTCAAGGAAAAGCAAATTTCAAAACCTTGTTACCTATGAGAAAACTATCTTTCATCACCTGTACCCTGATGCTGTTCTTCAGTCTTCAGATTTCACTCTCCGCTCAGACGACTGCCACTTGGCAAGGTGGTAAACCCGGCAAGGTCGCCGACTGGAGCTGCGCTGCTAACTGGAAAGAAGGCAGAATGCCTGACGCGTTCAGTCTAGTCCTGATTCCTTCTGGCAGGGCTTTCTACCCTGTCATCAGAGGCAAAGTACCGCCTATTGATGCCCTGCTCGTGGAAAGCGGGGCGTTGCTGACCTTACAAAAAAATTCGAGCCTCTGCATTCTTGGCGAAACGGGGCGCCTGGGCGGAATCATCCTCCTGGGCGAAATACGAAACAGTGGCCGGCTCGAATTCGGAAACCTGCCGGAGTGGAATATTGCCCAATTGCAACACATTCAAGGTGCCGGAGCAGTGCTCAGTTCGCGGTAGGTACCAACACCCAGAGTGCGTTTTGGAATCCATTTCTCAGCCCGTTCGGCCATCTGCGCCGGGCGGGCTTATTTTTTTTCAAAAAAAATTCAACTCGCACTTACCTCCCTTCCCTTGGCTGCAATGAATAGACAACAAGGCACTCCAAAAGCCCTAAGACACAAAATTTCAATAACAATAAAAATTCTTTCAAGAATGAAAAACGCATCAATCTTTTCAACGGCCATTCTACTGCTCGCTGCTTTTTTTAATACCCAAACGGCACAAGCGCAATGGGTAAACGGCAATTCAATTTATTCCAACCCACCCAGCAAGAATGTTGGGATTGGCACCGTGAACGCCTCGGAAGCCAAACTTGTCATTAAAGGCGATGTAGGCCATACCGTTGCCATGTTTGGGCAAGGGCAGGCGGGCATTTCGCTGGTACGGGATTGGGCTACGGTGGGTTTTAATTCCTATTATTCAGGAGGCGCATGGAAATCCATGAGCACCGGATATGGGGCGCTTTTGGGTTGCGACCCTACCAGTGGCCGTATAGAATTCATTCAAAACGGATATGCTAACGGAAATGAGCCTGTTACCCAAACGTCTCCGATGGTTATTCTGCCAAACGGCAACGTAGGTATTGGAGCACTCTCTCCGGAAAGCAAATTGGAAATTGCCGGCCAGAATGCCTTCCGTGCTTATGGTTTCGAACCATTCATCACGTTGCTTGACAACAACACCTACAAATCGGCGCGTATTCAGGTGGCACATGGCGACATTAATTTTTTCAAAGGGGATCCAGACTGGGCAGGGGGCTTCAACTATTCACCACAATTGATCATTAAAGACAATGGCAACATAGCCGTTGGCCATGCAAACCCGGAAAGCAAGCTCGACATTGCAGGGCAAGACGGCTTGCGCATCTTCGGCTATCAGCCGTTCATGACCTTACTCGACAATAATTCCAGCCGCTCTACCCGCATTCAGTCGGCCGATGGCGATTTCATCATTTATCGTGGCGTGGGAAGTGGCGGATTTGTTCCCCAGGTGGTCGTAAAAGACAACGGCAACGTGCTGATCGGCACACCCTATCACGACCCGGGCTACAAGCTTGCGATAGGCGGCAAAGTCATTTGCGAGGAACTCAAAGTTCAATTGCGCGGCTCTTGGCCCGACTATGTGTTTGCCAAGGATTACAAACTGAAATCACTCGAAGAAGTAGAAGCCCATATTAAATCCGAAAATCACCTGCCCGGCATCCCCGCCGCAACACAAATGGAAAAAGAAGGCATCGAAGTAGGCGATATGCAAAAGAAAATGATGGAGAAAATCGAGGAATTGACGCTCTACGTCATTGAAATTAACAAGGAAAACAAGGCTTTAAAACAGCGCGTGGAACAATTGGAAGGCAAGCGATAATCTGCTTTTTAAGATCCTTCGTCAGTCCGCCCGACCACCTGTGCCGGGCGGACTGCTTTTTTAATGCCCCGAGATTTTACCTGAAAAATTTTTTCAAAAAAAATTCAATTCGCACTTACCTGCCTTCCCTTGACTGCAATGAATAGATAACAAGGCACTCCAAAGGCCTTAACACAAAAAATTTCAACAACAAATAAAAATTCTTTCAACAATGAAAAACGCATCAATCTTTTCAACGACCCTTTTGATTCTCTCGGCTCTTTTCTTGACTCAAACGGCGCAAGCACAGTTGAACCAAAACACCGTAACCAAATCCATCACGACCAATACAGATTTTAACAATGCTGCGAATGCCATACTCGGAGTCGGCACCGCAACGCCTTCCAATGCGAAATTGAATGTGCAAGGTGCGGTCGGAAATACCGTGGCCAGTTTTCGCAAATCGGCTACTGGAAAAGGGGTTTCGATTGTAAGTGACTGGCCCGGGGTTTATTTTAACTCCTACTTCAATGGATCTGGCAAATCAATGGCTCCCGGTTATGCGGGCATTGTCAATTTCGACCCCGATCAAGGTCGTTTTGACTTTGCCTTGACCGGAACGGCTGCAACTGCCGCGAATACCAATCTTACGCTCCCGTCCCGTATGTGCATCACCAAGGATGGGAACGTGGGCATTGGTACCACCAGCCCTTTGAAATTGCTTCACGTCAATGGCGATGCCTTAATCAACAACAACCTGAGTTTTCCCAATACGCTGGGCAATAAGGTCACTTTCTGGAGCAATGGCCCACAGAATGATTTTGGTATTGGCATCAACTCTGGCGTGATGCAACTCTATACTGCCGGTCAGGACAAAATCGCGATGGGATGGGGAAATACCAGCAATTTCAAAGAAACCATCCGCTTTTTGACGGGCCCTGGGCAAATTGGTTTTCAAAATACGGTGGGCAACAAGATCAGTTTTTGGAACAGCGGCCCCAACAATGATTTTGGCATCGGTATCAACTCTGGCGTCATGCAACTATATACCGCAGGGCAGGACAAAATTGCTTTCGGATACGGAAACGCCAATAACTTCACTGAAACCATGTCCTTATACACCGGAACTGGTCAACTGGGTCTTTACACGCTACCGGTAAATGGTTACCGACTTGCTGTAAATGGCAAAGTCATCTGCGAAGAACTCAAAGTACAATTGAAAAGCGCCTGGCCGGACTATGTGTTTTCCCCCAATTACAAACTCCGAACGCTTGAAGAAGTAGAAGCGCACATCAAATCCGAAAACCATCTGCCCGGCATTCCCGCCGCTGCCGAACTTGAAAAGGATGGCCTCGAAGTAGGTGATATGCAGAAGAGAATGATGGAAAAGATTGAAGAGCTCACCTTGTATCTCATTGACCAAAATAAGCGGCTCGAGCAATTGGAACAGGATAACGGCACGCTCCATGCTCGTTTGGACAAAGCTGAATCTACTCAAAAATAGCTTCAATCCCATCCCATTTCTTTTTAAAACTCAATCTATTGCTCTCACTTTCAATATCTTAAGTCATGAAAAAGCAACTCATTCTTTGCACCATAGCCATTCTCTTTTGCTTCACGCAAGCTGGAGCGCAATCTGTCAATCTTGAAACCGCCAAACAGGTAGCCCTTCATTTTTTCAACAGCCGTGCGAAACAACCCGTTACAGATATGCGCCGGGTAACGCGTTCAACTATTTTCGCACAAGCCAATACGCAAGAAAGCTACTTTGTTTTTGAGCCTTTGCGCGGCGAAGGTTTTGTGATTGTGGCAGGCGATAAAAATGCGCCACCCATTCTTGGTTATTCGGTCACCAACAAATTTCAATTTGAAGGAATGGCTTCTTCAAACCAGTCGTTGATGAATCAATATGACCATCAAATTCGAGAAATTCGGGCGAGTCATTATAAAGCACCTCTTGAAGTAAAAAATGCTTGGATTGCGCTGACCACCAACACATTTGCAGGCACAGAAAGCAATCGGATTGTATGGCAATTGCTCGAATCTGAATGGGACCAAAGTAATCCCTATAATGCTTATTGCCCTACTAACGGCAGTGGAAAACGTGCGGTAACGGGCTGTGTAGCAACCGCTATGGCCCAAGTAATGCGCTATTGGGAATGGCCATCAGGTACTTTGGGCCAGCATTGGGTAGAATATGAGGCTGATGATAAAGATGTTCAAGGTACTTTTTCGGGGTGGATAGGAAGTGGCCAGTATTCGTGGGGCTTTATGCCGGATAACTTAAGTCCATTGGGAGGTGTTAATCCGGAGATTGCCAGGCTGATGTTACACGCTGGGCTGGCGGTTGAAATGGATTATGGCACTTCAGGAAGTAGTGCATACCCTTCCGATATTGCGGATGCTATGGAAGAGTATTTCAACTTCCAAGAGGGTGATTTGGAAGACCGAGATGATTATAGCGATGCTGAATGGATTCAAAAACTTCAAACATCCATTAACAGTGGTATCCCGGTAATTTATAATGGTAGAAGAATTGATCCTGAAGGAGAAGAGCACGGTCATACCTGGGTTTTGGATGGCTACGACGATAATAGGATGCACATGAACTGGGGCTGGGGCACGGGCAACAATGGGTTTTACGACCTCGCCCATTTTGGGCCCAACGCAGCCCAAATATACAGCGAAGATCAAAGCGCTATTTTTGGCATCGTACCGCAAGGCATGAATTGTCCCCAAAGCCACTTTTCGAGTGATGTGGTAAATGGATCTTATTCGACCCAATACTGGATAAGCGCACAATCTAACGTTTACGCTCCCACGTTTGCCATCTTTAGCGCAGGCGATTCGATCACCCTTCGTCCGGGTTTCGATGCGTACGCTGGGTGTACCTTTATAGCGAAGATTGGAGGTTGTACTGGCAACCTTCAAGATGGCGGTGGAGACCGCTCTGAAATGCCTACAGTCAGACCGGAAGCATCTGCAGTTCCATCCAACCTCCAGATCGCGCCCAACCCCTTTTCCGGCAGCACCACCGTTACTTACTCCCTGCCAAGCGAACAGCAAGTTGGTCTGCTACTAATGGATGCTACGGGCAAACTGGTCGCCACGCCTTTACCTGCTCAAACACAAAGCGAAGGCGAGCACCAGTTCAACCTCGAAGCCGGAAGCCTCCCTGCCGGAATGTACTTCCTCGTGATGCAGATGGGCGAAAAACGCGAAACTAAAAGGCTGATCTTAACAAAATAAGAAATTCAGAAAGCCACGAGAGAAATGGATGGCCCCGAATTTAAACACGTCCCAGAGGGACGGAATCTTGGTAGAAATGTTGTTTTCTATCAACCGGCGTGCCGTAGGTACGCTATCAAAAACACGCCGATAGCGTACCTACGCCACGCCAAACCGCATTTCCATCCATATTCTACCACGATTCCGTCCCTCTGGGACGT
>JACMMM010000167.1 GCA_014379065.1 Saprospiraceae bacterium | reverse complement strand
TGCTCGGGCTAAGCGCACTTGATGCGGACAGGTCCCGTCAGGAGGACAACTCAGCTTTGGTTTGCTTACTCGGGTTGGCTATGAAAAGACTTTAAGGCCCCTCGTCATAAGCACGTCAAATTAATTCTTGGCTCTCCCTCAAAGCATAAAGAGCGCATCACAAAGCTCATTTTTGCCCCATGTATTATCTGCTCCTCTGCCATTCCGCCTTGCGTTGGCTCGTCCTGATCTCCATCTTGTGGGTCATTTTCAGGGCTTTGAAAGGGCGTTTTTTTAAGGAGTCTTTCCAAAGGAGTGACCATATTTTAGTAAGCTCGGCGTCAGGTTTGAGCCAATTGCAATTGCTGTTAGGCTTTGCGCTTTATTTCTGGAGTCCCATAGTACAAGGTTTTTGGGCAAATCGGTCTTTTGAATGGAGCGAGTCTCTGTTTTTCGGAGTAATCCATTTTGCCTTGATGACGGTGGCGATTGTGCTTGTCAGCATCGGTTCTTCACTTGCCAAGCGCGATTCGGAGGACAGCAAGAAATTTAAAGTGCTGTTCATTTATTATTCCCTTGCTTTGCTGATTATCCTGGTGGCCATTCCTTGGCCATTTTCCCCATTGGCCCAACGCCCGTACCTACCATAATGTCACCGCTACGCGGTTTTTTTGAAACAGTTAAATGAATCAATCCCAAACTCAGGTTAGACTTATTATTTCATGCTCAAATTTCTGACTACTACCATAGGCCGTTTGCGGCTCATCGCCTTTATCGAAGGCCTTTCCTATTTGACTTTGTTGTTTGTGGCCATGCCGCTCAAATACATTTATGAGCAACCGCAGGCGGTGCGAACTGTAGGTTCCATACACGGCTTTCTGTTTGTCGCTTATGTGTTGCTGGTGTTTTTGACCAAAATTGAGCACCGCTGGGATTGGGCCAAAACAAGGCTTTTGCTCTTGATCTCGCTGATTCCTTTTGGAAATTTTTATGCGGATCGGAAGTGGTTGGCGCCTGAGCAAGATTAACGCAGCGTCCATCGCATCCCCAACAACAGCCGCTGCCGTTGCATCGGCGCGTAATTGTAGTTGGGGTCAAAGGTCAATCCATGGGGATTGTCCATGTCAATTTGTTTGTTGAATGGGTCAAAGGCCCGCAGGATGACTTCTTCCCTTGGAAAGAATCCAAACAGGTTTTTTACCCCGGCGTAAAGCTCTAAACCATTTTTTAAAGGCTTGGTAATCTGCAGGTTGTGAATCGAAAACCAAGGGGATTGTTCGGGCCTCGGATCCTTGGGCAACACGGGTAAACGCATCGGACTGTTGAGATTTCCGGTGTAATCTAAGGTCAATCCCAGGGTTGGGATTGTGTACGTCACTGTCCAAGTGCCCGAAAAGGGTGGGGCAAAAAGTTGCTGCATCCGAGTGCCGTTTTCTACCCGATACACATCCATGGCCGTGGCTCCTGCTATGATTTTCAATCCGTTGAGGAAGTTGAAATCGAGGTTGAGCGATACGCCCGTGGAGATGCCATGGCCGTCGAGGTTGGCAAAGATGATCTTGTTCGGGTCCGTGGTATAATCTGGCAAGATTTGGTTGCTGAAATAGGTGAAAAACAGCGAGCCGTCCAAACCGATAAACCCCGCCCGCTTCGGGAAAAACTTGCGGACATAGTTAAGATTGGCGTTCCACGAACGTTCGGGCAACAGGTTTTCGGTCACAACAACTTCCCGCGCCCCCGTCAGCGCCGCGTGGTCTTCCGTAAAAATATTCGCCACCCGATAACCAGAACCTGCCGTGAACCGCAAAATGTGTTGCGCGTCTTGCGCCCATTTCCAGCTTAATCTGGGCGTTAATATGCTGCCATGCAATGAGTTGTAATCGTAGCGTAGGCCCAGCAACAATATGTTTTTATCGTTCAATTCAATTTCATCCTGCAGAAATATGCCTGGAAGCCAGACCTCTGAAGGCAGATTTTCCAGGCCATTGATGGAGGAGGTTGCGGGCGTGTTGTCGTCGTATTTTGTGTATCGCAACGCCGCGCCGAGCAGTGCGTCGTGGCGAGCACCGAAAGGCAGGTCGGTGGTCAATTGACCGAAAGCCACTTGTTGTTTGCCGAGATAAACCGTAGTACCGTACACCGAGTTTTGCTCGTGCAGGTTCCAGGAAGCATCCAGCATGACGCGGCGTTTTTTGACAGGAAGTTGGTATTTCCCTAAAAATTCGATGCGGTTGGTGTAGATGCTTTCACCGTAAATGCTGTCCGTTCCCCGCCATTGAGGCGTCCAATTTAGTTCTCCGCCCCAACGATCTTCGTACACATATCGGGCCGCAAGCGAGGAGATTCGGTCGTTTTTACGCTTAAAATTCCACTTGTTGAACACCGAAACACGGTCCTGCTGCGTCACGTCGGTGAAATTGTCATGGTTGATGTCAAGGCGGTTGTGGAAGTTGAAATAGTTGATGCCCAACAAACTATGGGCTTTCCCCATACGCCCAGCAACTGCGATGTCAGCGTTGATTTCTTCGTTCGAGGTCGCAAAAACATCGGCATAAAAACGCGGCGCTGTCAGGGCACTTTTGGTGATGACATTGACCATGCCACCCACCGCCTCGGAGCCGTACAGGGTGCTGGCGGGGCCTTTTACCACCTCAATCCGCTCCACCATACCATTGGGAATTCCGCTCAGTCCATACACCGTAGACAGCCCGCTCACAATGGGCATTCCGTCGATGGTGACCATGGTGTAGGGGCCTTCCATGCCGTTGATGTGGATGTCCCCGGTATTGCAGACACTGCAGTTGAGTTGCGGGCGCACCCCGTTTACGACGGTCAGGGCTTCAAAAAACGTGGGCGTGGCATTTTTTTGGAAAAAACGCGGGGTGTAAACTTCTACAGGAATGGGCGAGGCGTCCTTGCTTACTTCCTTCATCGTAGCAGAAATCACCACGGCGCCCAGTTCATTATCGGAAGGTTCGAGGCGTATGATTTGACCTGGGTTCTGGC